>JANNQZ010000409.1:0-4522 GCA_031401015.1 Chloroflexota bacterium
GGCTCGGGCTATCAGGCCGCGATCCTCGCGTGGCTCGGGGCAACGGTGACCACGCTGGAGCGCCACGCCCCGTTGATCGCCGACGCTCGGGCGAGGCTGGAGGAGCTTGGCCTGGCCGACCAGGTCGAGATTCGGCTGGCCGACGGCAGCCTCGGGGACCCGCTCGGCGCGCCGTGGGACGGGATCATCGTCACGGCTGCTGCGCCGGCGATCCCGGATCCGCTCCGCGAACAGTTGGCGGACGGCGCCCACCTGGTGATCCCGGTGGGGCCGCGCGATCGGCAGGTCCTGATGGTGGTCACCCGACACGGCCAGGAGTGGACCGAGCGACCGGATGGCGCCTGCGTCTTCGTCCCCCTGATCGGCGTCGGCGGCTTCGAAGCGTAGCCTGGCCGCTCGTGTGACCTCCTGGCGAGAGATCTGGACGGCGCGTCGGGCGCGCCTCTGGCTGACGATGGCGGGGATTGCCGCGTGGCTGCCGCTGCTGGGCATGCCGGCACGAGGCTGGCTTGACTTCTCGGCGTTCTACGCCGCCGGTGCGCTGGCGTTCGGGCCGGAGGTGGTGGATCTCGGGGCGACCGCCGCCTACCAACACGCCAACGGGCTGCCGAACACGCCGTTCCTCTACCCACCCGGTCTGGCGGTCGCCTACGCCCCGTTGGCCGGGCTGCCCTACGACCTTGCCGCCGCACTCCACGTCGCGGTGCAGGCCGTCGCCTTGCTCGCAGCAGCGGCGCTGGCGAGCCGTGTCTACGGCATTCCGCGGCGCTGGGCGTTCCTGGGGACTTTCGCGTGGGCACCCGCGGCCGCCGGGGTGGTATCCGGCCAGAACTCCGCCGTCCTGTTGTTGCTGATCGTGGGTGCGAGCTGGGCCGTTGGGCGGAACCCGGCGGGGTCGACTCCCCAACAGACGCGCTGGCTGGCCGGGCTGGCCGGGCTCGTGATCGGCCTTGCCGTCTACCGGCCACACATGGGTCTCCCGGTCCTGGGCCTGGCGGTGTGGCGGCGCGCCTGGACGGCGGCCGGCATGGCGGTCGCCGTCGTGGTCATCCACTACGGCCTGGGCCTGGCCGCTACCGGCGGTGCCCTGGACTGGCCAGCCCGATGGCTCTCGAACATCACGGCGGCCACCGCCAATGATTTCGAGTCAGTCGGCTGGCAAGTGATCGGGCTGCCCGGGATGCTCGGCCGGATCAGCGTTGGCGGGAGCGAGCCCGGCGCGGTCATCGGGCCGGCATTCATCGGGTATGTCATCGGGTTGGTCGTGATCCTGTCTGCGCTTGGGCCGCTGCGCCACTGGGAGGCGAAGCGGGCGATCGCGCTGACCTGCGCGCTGGCCCTGTTTGCCGGGCCTCGCGGGTTCGCCTACGACGGCACGCTGCTGCTGCCGGCGACCGCGATCCTCGTCCGCGATGGCGCCGAGCGCGGTTGGCCGTGGACGTACCGATGGATGCTGGCCGCCGCCTACGGGATCGCGCTGAGCTGGCCGCTTGGCGGGTTGCTCGGTGTCAATCCGCTGGCGATCATCGTGCTGGCGACACCGTTCGTCCTGCTGGCGCGCGGGCCGTTCCATGCGTTCAAGCCGGCCGACGATGCAGCCCGGACGGTCGGTATACTCGGCCGGCCATGACCCACGTCTTCATCGCGCCGCACCCGGATGACGTCGCCCTATCCTGCGGCGGCCTGATCGCCAGCCTGCGCGAGCTTGGCCAGAACGTCACGATCCTGACCGTCTACTCCGGCGATGGGGCAATGGACAGGCTATCTCCCTACCAGCGCGAGGCGCTCGGGTTCGGGTCGAAGGCGATGTGGCCCGCGACCGAGGCCTTCAACCGCAGCGCGATCGCCGCGGACTGGCCGTCTGCAGCGCTGGTCCCGGCGTGGGCGGCGACGCCCGAGGGTCTTGAGGCTACCCAGGCGGATTCGGATGCCGCTGCCAAGCGCTTCTGGCAGCGATCGTCGTGGTACCGCCGGGCGAGCATCCGCAACGTGGCGCTTGCCGAGCAGCCGGTGATGGATGATCTGCCAACCCAGGGCGCGGTCTACACGGACGCGTTGACCGAAGCCGCGGCGGCCGGAGACCTGATGGCCCGCCGCCGGGTTGAAGACGAGCGATATGCCTATTTTGCGGAGGCCTCGGTCGTCTTCCTGGACCTGCCCGACGCTGTGTTCCGAGGCTATGAGGGCGACGCCGAGCTCCTTGGCACACCGCGCGACGATGACGACGCGCCGTTCGAGCGCCTGCGTGAGGAGATCGATCGGCTCGAGCCGCAGCGGGTCTACTTCCCACTCGGCGTGGGCGGACATGTAGACCACCAGTTGTGCCGGGAGGTCGGCGTCCGGTTGCTCACCGAATCGCGGCGATGGGTGATGCCAGGGCCGGACTACGTGGGCATGGTGGCGTTCTACGACGACTTCCCGTATGCGCTGTGGAACGAGTTCCGGGGGCTCGAAGAGCTGGGCGCCAACCCATTCCTGGGACTGCCGGCCGATGTCGGCGTGAGCCCCGAGTTCGCCGATGTCACAGACCAGCTTGAGTCCAAGATCATGGGCATCAGCCTCTACGAAAGCCAGATCGAGCGCCTCTTCGACAGCACGAACGCGATGGCCGACGCGGTCCGCTCGCAGGGGCGGGTCATGGCGCAGCTCGGCGGGGTCGATGGCTCGGCCGAACGCTACTGGGTCTCCGGCCGCGTCTGAGGTCACCATAGCGCCGGACTCGAGGGCGCCCTGGACCAGGGGCGAGATCGCCGCGCTGGCCGGGGTTTTCGCCCTCGGCATCGCCATCCGGGTCGCCCTGCTCCCCACCCAGGGGCTGCGCGATGACATGGATCAGTTCGTCGGCTGGGTGCACCAGATCGCCACGAACGGGCTCGGCGCGCTCTACGACACGACACCAGCCGGCCCCGTCACCTTCGGACCCGTGATGGGCTACGTGTGGGCGGTCCTCGCGGCCATCGATCCCGGATTCCAGGCCGCGAAAGATGCGTCCGCCGTCGACATCCGAATCCTGATGAAGCTCCCGGCGTCGATCGCCGACGTTGGCATGGCTCTCCTGATTGGGTATGCACTCCGGGCGCGGCCTCAGTGGGCGGTTGCCGGAGCGGCGCTGATCCTGCTGCATCCGGCGGTGATCGACGTCAGCGCCTGGTGGGGCCAGTACGAATCCGTCTACATGCTGTCCGCGCTCGCCGCAACGATCCTGGCGATCAACGGGCGAAACGGATGGGCCGCGGCCATGATCGCTGTGTCGCTGTTGACCAAACCGCAGGCACTTCCGATGTTGCTGCCATTTGCCGCCTGGTTCTGGGCCTCGGGTGGGTGGCGCGGGCTGGCACGAGCCACGGCCATCGGATCGGCCGTGGGCGTCGTGCTCTGGCTGCCGTTCATCTCCGCAGATGGCCCCGCGCACTACCTCGCGAACCTCGGCCAATATCAAGGCGACATCTTCGCGTTCCTGTCGCTCCGAGCGTGGAACGTGTGGTGGCTCGTCCAGGAGGCCGCTGGCGGTGGATTTGTCCGAGACAACGTGCCGTTCCTGGGGCCAATCACGTGGCGCCACCTCGGGTATGCCGGCGCCGGCTTGCTCGAGTTGATCGCGGCGATGGCCGTGCTGCGCGACCCGCGACCTCGAACGTTGATCCTGGCCCTGGCCGCGTCCGTCCTCGTTGCCTTCTCGCTCCTCACCACCATGCATGAGCGCTATGCCTATGGAGCGCTCGTCTTGCTGGCGCTAGTCGTTGCAGAGCCGGCGTTGCGCCGATTGAGCCTCGCCTTCGGGATCGTGTTCACGTTGAACCTGCTCGCCGCGATCCCGCCGACCCGCGCGATCGGCGAGCTGATTCCGGTCGGCGGACTTCTCGGCGCCGTCGGGTCGGTGGCCATGCTTGCCGTCACGATCGCAACTCTCCGCCAGCTCCCTGGTTCCGCGGCGGACCGTGCGACGTCCCGACTGCGACCGGTGTCCCGGCCGAAGGCCCCGAGGTTCCCTACCTAAGGGGGGCCAACCAGACCCCGTAACCAGAGCGGCGCACGATCGACGGGGTCAGGACGGCCGAACGAGCGCTCTCGGCGGCGCCAGACATGGAGGATCGCCATGGCGACAGCGGCCAGCGGAACCATCAGCGGTACTGGCACGGCAAACGCGGCCGCCAGCAGTGGCCGCTTGACGACGACCGGAAGCACCGTTGCGACGTAGTAGAACTGTGTGGCCGGCCAGATCGCCGGCACCGCCAGCCATTCAGCCCCATTCCGGCGCAGGATCCAGAGCGCGAGCAGTGTCGGCGGGATGAGGATCGGGAACCGCCATGCGCTCCCGTCCCAGGAACCTCCAAGGTACCCGGCGATGACTACGGCGTCGCGGAGATAGTGCTCCCATGGCAGAAGCGGCAGGGTAATCGCCAGCACCAAGCCCGCAACGACCATGTCTTTAGGCCTGAAGAGGAGTGCGACGCCGGCATACAGCTTCAGTCCGACGGCGAGCGTCGCTGGCGCGGTGCCACCAGCCACCAAGAGGGCGAGG
>JANNQZ010000410.1:0-1781 GCA_031401015.1 Chloroflexota bacterium
ACCCGACGCAGGAGCGCCACGCTGGGCGACCGACCGGGTGCCAGCCGGTACTACGGGGAGCTGAAGAAGATCTGGCACAAGGCCGATGCGAACCATCGAGGCGCGAGGGAGGTGGGACACGCACATGAGACGCGCTGAATCTCCGGCGCGGCGGCGCTTGCTGCTGGCGCTGCTCGCGTGCGGCATGGGTCGGTTGCGCGCCTCCGGCGCCGTTCTGCAGAGGCCCGAACCAGACCCCTTCGCCCCAGATCGCCTGATGGCTGCGGTCCGGACCTATTTCGAGTTCGGCGTCCATCGAACGGCTTACGCGGGCGACCGGCGCACCAGCGAATGGCTCGCGGGGCGCTTCCGCGCGCTGGGGCTGCAGACGTCGGAACAGACCTGGCCGCTGCGCCAGTTCTTCCTCGACGAGGCCTCGATCGAGGACGCTCGGGGTCGGATCCATGCGTTTCCGATCTGGCTGCCTCGCGCCACCGGACCGGCCGGTCTCCGAGCGCGGATCACGGTCGTCGATGGATCGCCGCCGGACGCCGGGATCAAAGGCACCATCGCCTGGCTGGAGCCTGGCGGCACCGGCGGGCCCACACGGCAGGCGCTCGAACGACGTGCACTCGACGCGGGTGCGGCTGCCGTGGTGTTCGCGACAAACGATCGTGCCGGCACGGGCCTGCTCGTGGCCCAGAACGCCGAGCGTCGTTACGTCGAGGTCGAGCGCCCCGTGCCCACGCTGACCTTTGGCGCGGGCGATGCGGAGCGCCTGCGGGCATCGGTCGGCCGGGAGGTGACCCTGCGCCTCACGGGTCGCATGGACGAGGCAGCAACGGCCGTCAACGTGCTCGGCCGGCTGATTCGCCGCGCGGACGCCGAGTGGCTCGTGGTCTCGACGCCGTCGAGCGGCTGGTTTACGTGCGCAGGTGAGCGCGGACCGGGCGTCGCGGCGCTCCTCGCGCTGGCCGAGTGGGCGACCGCGCGGCGCGGCAATCTGAACTACCTCTTCGTCGCCAACTCGGGTCATGAATTGGACTATCTGGGAGCGCGACTTCTGCACGACCGACACCTCGCGCCGCCTCCGGAAAAGACGCGCGCCTGGCTGCACCTGGGGGCCTCCATCGCCACACCACCCTGGGCTGAGGTGGACGGCGTGCTGCGGCCCACCGATCGCGTGACGACGGGGACCTTGCAGGCGGCCCCGGAGCTGGCCGCCGTCATGCGCGGCGCGTTCGCCGATCTGCCCGTCTACCGGTTGAGCACCGACACGCGCATCGGCGAGTTCCGCGATTTGGTAGAGCACGGCTACCTTGGTCTTGGGGTGGTCGGTGGCAGCAATCCGTGGTTTCACGCCGAGCGCGACGACCCGAGCGCAGTGTCGGCGGACACCCTGGCCGCCGTCACGCGCGCCGTCGCCCGGGCGCTCGACGACATCGAACGTTAACCGCCGGAACCCCGACATCTTCATGGATTGAGGCACGGCCCATGGCACACGCATCGACGGACGTCAGGGTCTCCGCCTTCGCCCTCTGCGCGATCGGGACGACCTTGTTTACGGGCGGCTGCCAAGAACGGCCGGCACGACCTGCGACGCCGTCGCAGGATCAGATTGGCGTGGCCGGCACGCCACCACCCGGGACGGCCCCTCAGGGCATGGTGTGGATTCCCGGCGGGACGTTCCGGATGGGGTGCGACAATTGCGGGATGCCGGACGCCGAGCCCGTCCATCTGGTCACGGTTGACGGATTCTGGATGGACGAGACCCCAGTGACCAACAGTCAGTTCGCGGCATT
>JANNQZ010000411.1:0-3811 GCA_031401015.1 Chloroflexota bacterium
CCGCGATCGCGAGCTGATCGATGACCGCGCGCCGAAGCGCGGGTGAGCCGGCGATCAGCAGCATCTCCTCGGGCGCAAAGGCGACGACGCGCAGTAACGCGCCCAGGCTGACCGCCCGTCGCCCGAGGCCGTTGACCCGGATGCGCTTTCTGCCGGTGGCTCCCGCGCCGGAGCGAACGATGGCCACCTCCAACAGATCGGATCCCGTGGAACCCTCGACCCGGGCGAGGTCCGTGCCCCAGCGCACGAGCTCACCGTCGGCGCTCGTCCGATGTGAGCGACCCCAGGCAAGCAGGACCATGGCTTCGAGCAGGCTGGTCTTCCCGGCCGCATTCGGACCGGAGATCAGGTGCGCGCCCGGACCGAACATCACGTCGAGGGACGCATACCCCCGGAGATCGAGCAGGCTGAGTCGGTCGAGCAGGTTCGTCCGCCGCGAGGTGCGGGCGGCCTCCGGAGTTTGGGGCTAGGACGTGGTCCGGACTGGCATGACCACGTGGATGTAGTGGTCGTCGCCGATCGGCTTGAAGACACCCGGCGACAACGGGCCGTTGAGCTCGAGGGCGAACTGCTCGGCGGTCACATTGGTCAGGACGTCCGCGAGGTACCGAGCGTTGAAGGCGATGGTGGTCCCGTCGCCCTCGACCGCAGCCTCCACCTGGCCCACATGGTCGCCGACCTCGGCACTGGCGCTGACGGTGATCCCCGGCTCCGCGCTGCCGCCGATCTGGAGCTTGACGATATTGGCCGATTCATGCGCGATCAGGGCGGCGGGGCGGACCGCACGGAGCAGTTCTTCCCGGTCGAGGATGGCCCGGGTGGCGTGGCTCTGCGGCACGATCTGCTGGTAGTTGGGGAACTGGCCGTCGATAAGCCGGCTGACCAGGTCGATCCCGTCGAGATGGAACAGGATCTGGTTCCGCCCACCCGCCAGGACGATCTCGACCGGGTCGTCCACATCGGCCAGGACCCTGGCGAGCTCGTTGAGGGCCCGGGCCGGAATGACGACACTCGTCTCTGGAACGGGATCGAGGATCGCAATCGTCTTGACGGCAATCCGGTAGTTGTCGGCGGCGGCCAGGGTCAGCCGGTCGCCTTCGAACCGGGCGAGCACCCCGGTGAGAATCGGGCGAGCCTCGTCACTGGCCGCTGCAAACGCCGTCTCGGCCAGCGCGCGGCGCAGCACGTTCTGGGCGATCCGCGTCGTTGGTCGTTCCCCTGCCGCCCCGATTGCGGGGAATTCCTCGGCGTCAATCCCCTTGATGTTGGTCTCGAAACGCCCACACCGGAGATGAAGCGTGTCACCGGCCTGGAGGGCGAGATCGACGCGGTCACCCCCCGGCAGCGTGTTCACCAGGTCTGTCAGCAGTTTGGCCGGCACAGTGGTTGCGCCGTCGGTTTCAATCTTGCCCGGAACCCAGTAGGTGATCCCGATCTCGAGGTTGGTGGCCGTCAACTTCAGGCCGGCGTCCTCGGTCCGAAGGAGGACATTGGCCAGCACGGGCAGCGTGCTTCGGTTGGAGACGGCCCGGCTGACGACCGACAGGCCGCGCGCCAGATTCTCCTGCATGACCGACAGTTTCACTTGGGGTACTCCACGCTGATGGCAGGGCTCGGGTTGATCGGATCGCGGGTTGGGTAGTGGGTATCTTCCCTCTTTCCATCTCGTCCGTCATCACCATCATCATGGTGTGGATCGGGTGGAGATCCCTTCTTGGCCACGCTCCCTACGAACGTGGACGACCCACCCCAAAACGTGGGTTCCCGCTCCCGCCCCGGGGATGGATGCCGGGACGACTGGTGGACAGGTCGCGCGGGACCGCCGCCGCTGTGCCGAGCGGCACGCCGTTCGTCCACGCCGACCGGCGCCGCCACGGCCGCCAAGCGAGGTACTGTCCACACCGGGCAGCGGTTGTCCACCGAATCAGGGGTGTTGTCCACAGGACTGGCCCGGAATCGCCCGTCGCACTGGGAGGGCGTGAGTCGCCGCGGCCGAGACCGGCGACGGTCAGTCGCCGTAGATCAGCTCCCGTACTGCGGCGATCTCCCGCCGCAACTCGTCATTGACGGCCACCTCGCGCGTAATCTTGTCACAGGCATGCAGTACGGTGGAGTGATCGCGACCGCCGAGCTCCGCCCCGATGCGGAGCAACGAGACGTCCGTCTCGGCTCGCATCAGGAACATCGCGATCTGGCGCGGGACCACGATCGCCTTATCGCGCTTCTGCCCCTGGAGGACGTCCATCGGGACGCTGTAATAGTCGGCGACCACCTTCGCGATCCGCTCAGGGGTCACCTGCCGCTTCTTGGGGTTGTAGAGCACGTTGGACAGGACGGCCTGGGCGAGTTCAATGCCGATCGGCACGGCACCCATGCTGGCGTAGGCGACCATCCGGTTGAGGGCGCCCTCGAGTTCCCGGATGTTGCTCACAACCTTTCGGGCGATGAACTCGATGACGTCTGATGTGATCGGGACGGCCCCCTCTTCGGCCTTGGCCCGCAGGATCGCGATCCGGGTCTCGAGGTCCGGGGCGGTAAGGTCCGCGATCAGGCCCCACTCGAAGCGGCTGCGCAGGCGCTCCTCCAGGGTCAGGATCGCCTTGGGCGGCCGATCCGATGACAGGACGATCTGCTTGCCGTCGTCGTGGATCGTATTGAAGGTGTGGAAGAACTCCTCCTGGGTCCGCTCCTTGTCGGCGATGAACTGGATGTCGTCGATCAGGAGGAGGTCGATCCGTCGGTAGCGCGCCCGGAATTCGTCGATCTTGCCCTGCTGGATCGACGTAATGAATTCATTGGTGAACTTCTCGCTGGTGGCATAGACGACCCGCTTGCGCGGGAACTTGGCGATCACCTGGTTGCCGATCGCGTGCATCAGGTGCGTCTTGCCAAGACCCACGCCGCCGTACAGGAACAGCGGGTTGTAGGCATGCCCGGGACGTTCCGCGACGGACAGGCTGGCTGCATGCGCGAGCCGGTTTGCGGAACCGACGATGAAGTTCGAGAAGGTGTACCGGGGGTTGAGATAGGTGGCCGCGCCCTCTCCGCCGACACGGCCCGGTTCCACCCGGACCTGCGGCGAGGGCATTGCGGGTCCGGCGAGTCGGTGCTCCGCTGCCGCCTCGACGCGCGGCTCCTCGATATCGGCCATAGCCGTCCCGATGGAGAACTCGACCTGCACGCTGTAGCCAACGATCCTGGCCAGCGTCTGGCTGATGAGCGAGCGATAGCGCGATTCCAGCCAGTCCTTGGCGAAACCATTCGGGACGGCGATTCGAAACCGCTGCTCGTCCACATCCACGAGCTGGGTATCGCGCAGCCAGGTCTCAAAATTGGCTGGGGATAGCGAAACCTGAAGCTCCCCCAATGTCGCTCGCCAGACCTGCTTCGCGTCCATTCGTTCGATCGGATCCTGCGTTGCGGAGCTACGGTGGATGGGTTGCGAGTGCCGCGAGGATGGACGTGAGGGACGCGAGGATGGTGCGTCGATTCGCACCAGGACGAGCCGCTGGACGACGCTCTCCCGGTGGTCCCGACGGGGTGATTCTGGACCCGGGTGGGAGACTCAGGCGTTCAGAGTCCGGAGAGGATAGCACCGGCCAGCCGGCCGTCGCAAGGCGATTCCACGATACCCCCCTGGAGTATCCATGCGAACCGGGCTGGTCCGTTCGTTGAGCGCGTCCAGATACGTCCGTGACACCGGGCCTGGGCGCGGAGCAGGGTTGATTCCGGGCTGACAAGGAAACGAGAGCCCTCGCTACGCTGGTGGTGTTCAGAACAACAGCAGCGGAGGCTCTCGATGGCGAAGTCT
>JANNQZ010000412.1:0-10159 GCA_031401015.1 Chloroflexota bacterium
AGACTTCGCCATCGAGAGCCTCCGCTGCTGTTGTTCTGAACACCACCAGCGTAGCGAGGGCTCTCGTTTCCTTGTCAGCCCGGAATCAACCCTGCTCCGCGCCCAGGCCCGGTGTCACGGACGTATCTGGACGCGCTCAACCGGCGCCCTGACTCCAAGCCGTTCATGAGTTTGCCCGAACGGCTCTTGAGTGCTCGACTGGGTCATGCCAGCATGCCGAAGGCCGATGGCGTTCATCGTCGGCAGCACTGGAGCGTCATGACCAGACATGCTCGGGCCGCCGGGCTCAGACCCTCCGCGGTCAACCGTCCGGGCCCGTCGCCACGCGCCAACACGCACCAGGGTGGGCGGTCCAGCGGGCCGGGCGTTTCGGGGATGGAAGCACAAGACGGGTTCGCTGCCTACCTGGCGGAAGCGGGTGCCGAGGGTGCTAAACGTCACCATCGGCCCGGCGGAATCGATCCGCAAGTCTTCGCCGGAGCTCTCATCGACCTGCAGCGGACGGTGGGCAATGGTGCCGTTGTGGGTCTCATGTCCGAACGGACCGCCCAGACGCGGGCGACCGATGCCGGGCCCCCCGTGGCTGCCGCCATCCCGGCGGACAGCGCTCCGGCTGGCAGCGCGGTCCAGCGGGAGGCCGCCGATCCGTGGGGTGGCGGCACTGTGGCTGACCGCGACGTTGACCCGATTGCGCGCGCCCGCCAGCTGGTCACGGCGATCAAGATTGAGGGTCTTCCGACACCGCGGTTTTCTGTCCCAAGGGAGGCGACCGTGGCGGCACTCACGGGTCTGACGGCCGACGACGGCCGGGCCCTGGCTGCCGAGTTCGAGAGGCGGACCCGCTGGAATCTGCGTTGGCTCATCTCGGGCGAGATCGAGCTCGGCGATGGATACAAGCCGGGGAACAACCTCGCTGCCCCGGTTCGCAAGGAACTGCTCAATCTGCTTGAGGGCACCGTCGCGCCGGCTGCGTCGGCACCCACAGTGGAGGCCACCGGCACGATGCTCGCTGAGGCGTTCACCTCGATCGCGTCCCTCGCCGGGAAGGGCGCCGAGGCCCGGCAGATCCGTGAGGCGGTCGCCGGCAGCGTGGGGGACAAGGTCATCGCCGATGCTGGCCGCCACGATCAGGCCGCCCTCGCGAAAGCCGGGGGGCACGAGGTGGCTGCCGAAGCGGCGCAGTTCCGCGGCGCGCTCAAGAAGCGGGCGGCGGACGAGGCGCTCGAGCTGCTCCGCCGACCCAAGGAAGCGCGGGACGCACTCGACGCCGCATACCGCACCCACTACGGCCAACCGCTGATCGTCGCCGTCACGACCCTGTTGTCCGGAAACGACATGATGCGCGCGATCGCGTTGCTCAACGGTGATGAGATTCTCGCCGATCGGCTGGCGCTGGAGGGCGAGGTCGCCAAGCGCGACAAGGCCGAGGCCGAGGCCGCGTTGCTCGAACGTTTCGCGCCTGGCAGCGCCACTGATCGGCGGCGTGAGGCGCGCGGGAAGGTCGAGGCACGCCTTGAGGGGATCGCGCGGACCGGCCACCTCGAAGAGGTCCTCGGGCCCGACGGCGTCGAAGGGGAGCTTGCGGCCAAAGCAGGCGCCGACAAGGACGCGGTGGCGGCGGCAATCATCGAGGGCAAGGGGCCCGAGCTGCTTGGTGCTCGCCTCGCCCGCATGGATGCTGAGGGTTCGATCAAGCCCGCCGACGTCGAGGACGCCCTGCGCCGGCTGACGGCGAAGGCCGACTCGGCCGGAAGGCGTCTGATTCTGAGGAACCCACCGTTGGAGCCGCAGGCGGAATCTCTCGTCTCGGCCGTGCGCCAAGGCTACTTCGCACGGTTCGAGGCGGCATTCGACAACAACAAGACCAGGCGGACATTCAAGCAGGTGATGGCCGGTCAGCCGGCGTCGTTCAATGACCTGATGAGTTCGGGCGGAATGGAGGGGGCCGACCTCGAGCGCAACCGCGCCCTCTTCGAGCAGCGCGGGAAGATGGACGAGTGGCAGGTCGTCTACTACGCGCTCAAGCGGGAGCCGAAAGACATCGACCGGGTGCGTGAGATCCTGGACTCGAAGACGGAGGCCGGCGTCGTCGACCTTACTCATGCATACGCCATGCACCTCGCCGGACGTTCCCTCGAGCTGGACCTTCTTGGCACCCCGCTCGAGCAGCGCGCTCTGGAGACGCTCGATCTCGACGCCCGCGAGGGGAATGCCGAGAAGCGTGAACTGCTGCGCGGCGGCCAGTTCGAGGCAGATCCACGCGATGAGGAGTCGGTCAACCTGAAGAAGGAAGGCGACTGGCTCTTCGCGCGGATTGCCGGTCTCGAGCGTCGGGTGATGGAGAACCGTGGCCTCTTCGCGGAGGCGCGCGACTGGGTCGGCAACATCGAACAGGAACTCGTGGCGCTCGAACGCGGTGAAGCAGCCACGGCGAAGGCGGCCTTCGATCGGGCATTCGCATCCGCCCCCGCCGATCTCAATGCCGCCCGCACCCAGGTGAGCGAGTTGCGCCGGATCAACCGGCGCCTGAAGCACGCCGTCAAGGTCTACAAGGTCGCCACGAAAGAAGCGTTCGAGGCGTTCGTCGACTTCGCGGTGGAGATCGCGGCGACCATCGCGACGGCGGGCCAGGGCGGGATCATCCTCCAGGCGATCCGGGCGACGGCCGCCAGGATCGGCACCAAGATGATCCTGAAGGGCGACGACTACTCGGCAGCCGAATTCCTGGCCGATCTTCAGGATGGGCTCACCAGCGCGGGCAGCGCAAAGATCATGAAACACACCTATGCGCCGTTGGCAAAGGAACTGGCGGCCTGGGCGGGCAAGGAGGGGTGGTCGAACACCCTGGCAGGCAAGGTGGCAGCGCAGATCGCGGCGCCCGCTGCCGAGGAGTTCGTCGAGAGCGGCATCTCGAACAAGCTCCAGGGAAAGGATTTCACCGAGGGCTGGACCCCGGAGGGCGCGATCAAGGGCGTCGCCAAGGGGCACGCCGTGAAAGCCGGCAAGGCTGCCTTGGACGCACGGAAGGGCATGCAATTGGGCCCGGCCGGGCGCGGAGATGCCGGCGAACAAGGTGTATCCGGCCCGGGGGCGACCCATGACCCGGTCACGGACATGGAGCTGGGCCCGGCAGGACGCGGTCCTGTACCCGCCACGGCCGGGGCGGTCAGCGGCAGTTCCGATACCGGGCCCACCCAGGAAGACATCAATGCCCACTTTGCGAACCTCGGCGAAGGCGACCTTGCCGCGGCCAACCCGCAAGGGGCAAATCTCTATTCGCCGGCAGCGGGGGCCGTGGCCGACGCCCGCTTCTCGAGGGCCGGCGGGTCCGAGCTAGATGTGCCCAACGTGACCGAGGTCTCCGTTCGCGACGGCCCGGCGCCCCTCCAGCCCGGTGACCCAGCCTCCCCGGCTCGCCGCGCAGACCTGCCCCCTGAGACCTGGCTAATGGACCCGGAGCGAGCGAACATCACTGACCCGACAGAGGCCGCCGAGGCTCAGTATCGGCCGAACCGAACCGGTTTCGACTACGACGTTCGTAATGCCCAGATCGTGGCTGGGGCGGGCAAGGAAGGGGTGGTCACGCCGAGCGGCCCGACGTTCGGGGAGAACCGCGTCGTGGGCGGTGCGCGCGGGGCCGAGCTCGACCCGGCGACCGGCACCTGGCAGCCCGGTGCCGCAGCGTACGAGCGCCCGCACAACCCACTGGGCCAGGACGGCGGTTTTGTGCCGCGCACACCGGACGAGTGGAATGCATGGGAGCAGACCCATGGCCCCCTCACCGACGAGCAGCGCTACGCCGTGTGGTTCTATGCCGATGACCTGTCGGGACACGTCAACCCCGCTCTAAGAGGGAGCCGCGCGGGTGAGTTCGTGACGGACCCAGTGGCTCTTGCCGCAGCCTCCAGCGACCTGGACCGAACGATGCAGCCGGTGCCGTTTGACGCCATCGTCCATCGAAAGGCATCGATCTATGACTTTGCCGACTTGGGCGTGAAGGATCCGTCCGAGCTGGTGGCGATGAAGGGGCAGAGCTACGCACAGCAAGGCTATACGAGCACCGCCGTCAAGCCCGACATCTTCAGTGGCGACATTGACATCGTGATCGAGGTGCCCAAGGGAACCCGAGGGCGCTATCTCGGAGGTTCTCCCGGTGCCGAGGCGACCAATCCGCTGAAGCCGACGGCGGGCGCACCCTTGGCATCGATGCCCAGCGAAATGGAATTCCTCATCGAGCGGGGCACGTCGTTCACGATCCAGGACGCTCGCCAAGACACGGCCACCGGCCGTTGGACCGTCGAGGTCCGCGTCGCCGAGCAAGGGGTCAAACCGGCACCGCTGTCCAACCCCATCCCGTTACCGGGGCTGCCTCCGAAGCCATAGCGGCTGCGTCAGGCGACTTCGTGCAGCCGACCGGTGGCGACATCGAAGATCAGGCCGTGGACCGGCACGCGCTTGATCCAGGGGTGGCGGGCGATCCGGTCGACTGACCACCGCACGGCCGCTTCGAGGTCGTCGAACGCGCCGAATTCGAGGTCCAGTGTCTGACCGGTCGCCTCGGTCAATCGGCCTCGCAGAGCCAGTTCGTCGGCACCCAGCAGGCCGCCTCCCGTGTGTCCGATGACGACCACCTCATCCGGGCCCAGGAGTTGCTGGCTGACGATCAGGCTGCGGATCTCGTCGTCGGTCGCCAGGCCGCCGGCGTTGCGGATGATGTGAGCGTCGCCAGTTCGCAGGCCAAGCGTCTCCTCGACGTCAAGCCGGGCATCCATGCAGGCCACGATCGCCAGACCGCTCAAGGGTGCCGGCGTCAGCGCCGACCGATCGAACGATTCGGTGTAGCGCTCGTTCTCGGCAAGCAGGCGCGCGTATTCGCCCCGATCCGTCATGCCATGCGGTCGCTCAGGCCGACGGCTGCTGGCCGCCGCCGAAGCGCTCGATCAATTCGCCGATCGTGAGCTGTCCGTAGCGCTGGTCAAGCTGCTCCCGGGAGATCCGCCACATCGTGCGCAGGGGGCGTGGGCCGGCCGACTCCAGTTCAGCGAGGCGGACGCGAGCGAACCGATCGATCCCGGGCACCGCGCGCAGGTCCGCGGCCAGCCGCAGGGCGGCCTCGTCCAGGGTGGTCGCGGTCGTGATGTCGGCACTGGCCGGCCGGCCGCCGCGCGCCGGACGAGCTGGGCGGGCGGCGGTGTCGGACAGACCGGACGGCGCGGTCGACGCTGAGTGGACGACGCGTTCCGCATCCACGATTGCCGCGTTCACGGCCTCGGTGGAGGCGGTCGCTGGCTGTGTCTTGGCCGGGGCTGGTCGGGTGCCACCGCGGGGTGCCGCGGACGCGCTTCCCTGCCCGTCGGGACCGCCCGCATTAGCCCCGGGACCGCGGCCCGCCGTTGTGCCGCCACCACCCGATGTGCCCGGGGTGCCTCCGGTGCCTGCGGGTGCGCCGGTGCCGCCGGTCCCGCCGGTGCCCCCTGAGCCGCCGCCGGAGCCGCCCTTCGGAGGTGGCGGTCCGCCTGGCTCACCCGTGCTCGTCGCGGATCCGCCGCTGTGCATCGCGCTCTCAATCAGTGCCGGGATATCGATCCCGGTCAGGCCCTTGACCGTGGCATTCGCCTCGGCGACGGTCCGCGTCACCGTCCTGACCACATCGGACGCTCCGTCGGTCGAGAGGACCGTCAGGTTGTCGATGTTCGCAAGCGGCTCGGACGCGGCCCGGACAATCTCCGGCAGCATGGACAGGACGGTCTGGATGATGGCCGCCTCATTGAACTGACGGTATGCCTCGGCGCGCAGGGCAAGAGCCTTCGCCTCAGCTTCGCCCTTGCTAAAGGTGATCCCGGCTTCGGCGTTGCCCTCGAGCGTGGTGCGCTGCGCCTCGGCGGCGGCATTGACCTCGATCACGCGGGCCTGCGCCTCGCCCTTGGTGATCGTGACCGCGGCCTCCGCGGAGCCCGCCAGCTTGACCCGCTCGGCGTCCGCCTGGGCCTGGGCGATCCGGGCGCCCTTGTCACCCTCGGCACGACGGATCTGGGCCTCCGCTTCGGCCTCTGCGGGTCGGACGATGGTGGTGAGCAGCTCCATCTGCTTGCGCGCAGCTTCCAGCTCGGCCAGCTCGGTCTGCTTGCGCATGACCTCCTGGGTCGCCTCCGCTTCAGCCAGCGGGCCCGATTGCGCGGCGCGCGCCTGCGCTGCGGCGGTCTGCGTCTCGGTCTCCGCCCGCCGGAGCGACACATCCCGAGCTGCGTTGATCTTGATCTGCTCGGCCTCGGCTTCGCGAACCGAGGCTTCCTGATCCGCCGACGCCTTGGCCATCCGGGCGTCACGTTCACGCCGAGCGGTTTCCTGCTGCCCGATCAGCTCCATGTAGCCGGATTCGTCGCGGATCGCCTGGATCGTGAACGAATCGATCTGGAGGCCGGATGTCGCAAGGTCACCTCGAGCGGCGTCCTGGACCGCCTGCTGGAATTTCTGGCGATCGAGGTTCAGTTCCTCAACGGTCAGCGTCCCGACGATCGACCGAAGCGAACCTTCGAGGACGTTCTTGACGATCGAGTCGACCGCTTCTTCCTGCGACTCGAGGAAGCGTTCGGCGGCGTTGCGGATCGATTCGTCGTCCGCTCCGATCTTGAACGTGGCTACACCTTGGACCGCGACCTTGATGCCCTGCCGCGTCACGGCATCGGCAAGATTGACGTTGATCTGGCGGGCGGTCAGCTTCAGCTTGCCCACCTTGTGGACGAGCGGGAGCACGATCACGCCGCCGCCGCGCACGACCTTGAGGCTTCGCCGCCCATCGGGTCCCCGATCGCGCTGGCCGCTCACCACGAGTGCTTCATTGGCGCCAGCCACCTTGTAGCGGCTGCCGACGTAGGACACGATCAGGACGGCAATGACGATGGCACCAAAGATGGGCAGCACCCCGCCGCCCACGAACTCGAAAATGTCAGGCACGTTCGCTCCCTCCCTGGCTGATCGGCTCGACGATGAGTCCGGCGCCGGCCACACCCGTCACCCGGACCGTGGACCCGGCGGCAATCTCGGCTGACGCCGTGGCACGGAACTCATGCGTCTGCCCTTCCTTCTTGACCAGCACGCTGCCGAAGCGACCGGCCGGGATGCCAACCGCGACAAACGCCTCGTCACCGATCAGATCGCTAGTGGAGAAGGGCTCGGCGGCTTCCGCGCGGCGCAGAAAGCCAAATAGCAGGTAGGCGATCCCCATCCCGACTGCCCCGAACCCGCTCCCGGCCAGGGCCGCCTGCCCGCCGTGGACGTCGAGGACCTGGGTGGCGAACAACCCGCCAACACCGAACATCGAGACGAAGGAGAGGAGCAGTGGCATCAGCGAGATGCCACCGATCTCGAAGTTGATGACGGCCCCGATGATGTCGTCGACAAGGACGGTGATCAGCAGGAGGCCGCCGCCAACCAGCGTGCAGACCAGGAAGACCAGATCCTCGACAGGGATGTCGATCATGGCTGGGTTCGCACCCTCGTGGCGGTGTCCCGGCGACGCTCCGGGTCGACAAGGATAGCGGTCACGGGCCGCTGCGGGGAGACGTGGCCCTCGCGTGGCGTGGTGCCGCGGAACCTCAATCCCCGGGCGACGGAACGTTCGGCAGACCAACGGACCGGCGCACCGGGCTGGACGTGGCAGCCCCGGCCGGCTGGCTCGCTCGATGGACCAGCGGACCGGCGAAGGCGCCGACCCGAACTTGGATCGTGGCATCCGGCGGGCGGATGGCTCGCCCTCGGTTCCACCGAGTCCGACTCAGCGCTGGACGTGGCAGCTGGCCGTCGGATGGCTCGCCGGGCGTTCCAAGGACCCAGGTTCGGTGCTCGCGGCGCGGATCGGGTTCGGGGGGGGATCTATTGGCCTGGGCCAAAGAGGAGGTTCAGCCAGGACTCGAGCGGCGTGACCACGGCCGGTGCTCCAATCCGGAGCGCCGCCGAGCCCGGCGCAAGGGCGGGTAGCGCGGGCGCATCGGGGTCCAGGGTGAAGGCGATCTCGTTGTGGCCACCGAGCCCGTACGCCCGAGCCTGCTGGAGGATGAACCGGCGCTGCTGGATCCGATCAAGTTCGCGCTCAAGCCCGGCGATCTCGGCGTGGCGGGCGGCATTGTCCGTGATCATCGTCTCGGCACGCGCCGTGGCCGCGGCCGCATCCCCGACCTGACGCACAAACAGCACCATGATCCAGGCGGCGATCAGCGCGCCCAGCAGGAGGGCCACACGTCGCTGGGTCAGTCCGGCGATCGGCAGGGCCGACAGATCAGCGCTCGAGAACCAGCGGTCGGCGCCCTTCGAGGGCTGCCCCACGCCCGCTGAGCGCGCGTCCTCGATCCCCGCAACAGTGGGACCGTCGGCGAAATCGTCGAACGGGTCCGGGGGCATCGTCGGGAGTTGCCGTCGAATCATTCCGCGGAGCGTAGCTACCCCCTCCTGACGTGTCAACTCGCTGTACTCGCCCATTGCGTGACACTCAAGGTGTCACACGGCGCGCGCAACCTCCTGCTAGACTCCCGGTGTTTCGCACGTCTGTTCTATTGGTGAGGCCCGACATGCGCACCTATGCCCCGCTGGACACTACGACGGTCCTGGCGGAGATGCTGGCGGAGCCGTCGCTCGCGCGCGGCGTCGTCCACCACGCCACGCAGGCAGCTCGTCCGGCCGAGTACGCCGACTTCCCGGACTGGCTGGATCCAAGAATCGTGACCGGCCTCGCGTCGCGCGGCATCACCCGCCCATATGTGCACCAGGCCGACGCACTGGAAGCCGTTCGCGGCGGCCAGGACATTGTTGTCGTCACCCCCACTGCGTCAGGCAAGACCCTGTGCTACGCGCTGCCGATCCTCCAGGCGATCGCCGAGGATCCAGCCGCCAGGGCGCTCCTGCTGTTCCCGACGAAGGCGCTCGCCCAGGACCAGGTCACCGAGTTTGGAGAGCTGTCGAGGGCGGCCGGGCTGCAGGTGTTGACGTCGACCTATGACGGCGACACCCCGGCTCCGATTCGGTCGGCCATCCGGAGTGCCGGCCAGATCGTGGCCACCAACCCGGACATGCTCCACTCGGCCATCCTGCCCCACCACACCAAGTGGTTCCAGTTGTTCGAGCAGTTGCGCTACATCGTCATCGACGAATTGCACACCTACCGGGGCGTGTTTGGCGGGCACGTGGCCAATGTCCTGCGGCGGCTCCTGCGGATCTGCGCCCATTACGGGAGCCATCCGCTGATCATCTGCTGCTCGGCCACGATCGGGAACCCGGGCGAGCTGGCCGAGGCCCTGATCGGTCGACCGGTCCGCGTCCTCACCCGCAACGGAGCCCCGGCCGGTGAACGCCATGTGCTCCTGGTTGACCCGCCGCTCCTGGATCCGGCGAGTGGGGCGCGTGGCTCGGCCGTCACGCTTGCCCAGCGCTGGGCGCTCCCGTTTCTGCGAGCCGGCCGTCAGACCGTCGTCTTCGGTCGCTCGCGGGTAGCCGTTGAGTTGCTGCTCACCGGTCTACGTGAGGCCCTTCGCGAAGGGTTCGGCCCTCGCACCCGGATCCGCGGCTATCGCGGCGGCTACCTGCCCACGGAGCGACGCGCGATCGAGCGCGGCCTGCGCGATGGCGAGATCCTGGGTGTGGTCTCGACGAACGCCCTCGAACTCGGGGTTGACATCGGCCGCC
The DNA here is from genome assembly GCA_031401015.1 of Chloroflexota bacterium. Lineage (GTDB taxonomy): Bacteria > Chloroflexota > Limnocylindria > Limnocylindrales > CSP1-4 > SPCO01. The sequence continues at coordinate 9,676 of JANNQZ010000412.1, forward strand.
TTGACGTGTCGATCCTGGCTGGCTATCCAGGCTCCATTGCTGCGACCTTGCAACAGTTCGGCAGGGCCGGACGACGGGCCGGGACCAGTGTGGCCGTGCTCGTCGCATCCGGGGCACCGGTGGACCAGTACGTCGTCCACCATCCTGAGTTCCTACTGGAAGGCAGCCCCGAGGAAGCCAGGGCAGATCCGGACAACCTGCACATCCTGCTCGCCCACGTGCGCGCCGCCACGTTCGAGTTGCCATTCGACCCCGGCGACGTGTTTGGTCCTGGCCCTGTGGATGACCTGCTGGCCTTCCTCGGTGAGGAGGGTCACGTCCGGCAGGCCGGCGACGGGCGGTGGTACTGGTCGAGCGAGAACTTCCCGGCATCTGAGATTTCCCTGCGAACGGCTGCCCCCGAGAACGTGGTGATCATCGATACGACGCCGGACCGGCCGAGGGTGTTGGGGGAGGTGGACCTGTTCTCCGCCCAGGTCCTCGT
>JANNQZ010000413.1:0-4618 GCA_031401015.1 Chloroflexota bacterium
GTCGTCGAACCGGACCTGGTTCATGCTCGCTTCGCTCGCTGAGCTGGCCGCATCGCTCGAGGCGGCCGGATCGGTGCTCGTCGTCCGGGTCGGGCGCCCCGAGCTGGTCGTGCCGGCATTCGCCGAGGAGGTCGGCGCGAGCGCGGTTCACCTGAGCCGCGACTACGCCCCCTACGGCCGTGCGCGGGATCGGCGGGTTGCTGCGGCGCTCCGGCGGGCCGAGGTCGAGTTCCACGCCGCACAGGGCAACCTCATTCACGAGCCCGAGGATCTCGCGACGCGGACCGGTACTCCTTACCGGGTCTTCGGGCCGTTCCACCGCGCGTGGTCGACCCTGTCGGTCAGGACGCCGCTCGCCGCGCCGGCAGTCATCCCAACCGAACCGGTCCGGGCTCGCGCCCGGTCGACGGTGGTCACGGCCGACGGCCGGATCCTGGCTTGGGTCAACGCGCTCCGCGAGTTCGGGGTTGGCGCGGCGGACTGGGAGGGCTTCGCGCGTCCGACAGCTGAACCTGAGCTCGTACCGGACCCCGGCGAGTCCGCTGCGCGACTCCGCCTCGCGCGCTGGGCAGTGGCCGCCGGCGACCAGCCACCTCGCGTGCTCGACTACCATCGCGGCCGCGACCTCCTCGGGACCGATGGGACCTCCCGCCTCAGCCAGGACCTGCGCTGGGGACTGCTCTCGCCCGTCGAGGTCGTGACCCGCGTCCTCCCGGCGGGACCGGGACCAGGAGTCCACGGCTTCGTCGCCGAGCTCGCCTGGCGCGACTTCTACGCGCACGTCCTGTGGCACGACCCGGGATCGGCCCGCCGAGCGACGAGGCGGGCGTACGACCTCGTCCCTTGGCGCGACGATCAGGAGGCGATCGCGGCATGGAGGGCCGGGCGGACCGGCTTCCCAGTCGTCGACGCAGCGATGCGCCAGCTCGCGGCGACGGGCTGGATGCACAACCGCGCCCGGATGATCGTCGCGTCGTTCCTGACCAAGGACCTGCTCGTCGATTGGCGCGTCGGGGAGGCCTGGTTCATGCGCCATCTCCTCGACGGCGATCCGGCGAGCAACAACGGCGGGTGGCAGTGGGCAGCCTCAACCGGAACCGATGCCCAGCCGTACTTCCGGGTGTTTAACCCCGTGGCGCAGGGGCGCCGCTTCGACCCCGATGGCGCCTACGTCCGGCGCTGGGTGCCAGAGCTTGCTGGTGTCCCCGTCGAGTACCTGCAGGTACCCTGGACAATGCCGGACGCTGCCCAGACTGCGTCCCGCTGCCGGATTGGCCTCGAATACCCCGCGCCGATCGTCGATCACCGCGACGCCCGCCGCCGCGCGATTGAGGCATACGCATCGGTCCGCGGCGGCCAAGGCCCGCACGACGCGCCCGAATCCCGATAGCCTCCCCGGGTGACGACCACCGAGCAGACCACCCGACCCTCGCCCAGACCATGGCGCCGCTCGCCGGTGCGGTCAGCGGGGCCGAGTGATCGTGGCTCCCTGCTGCGCCCGACCGCCCGTCACACCGAGCGGTGTGGCGCAAGTGCAGGCAGAGTGTCGCGCTGCGGATCGAGGGGAAGTGGAGCGGGAGACGGGGTTCGAACCCGCGACCTCTGCTTGGGAAGTCCTGAGCTCGTGAGCGTTGTGGCATGAGCGTGGTAGGGCGAGCGACTCCGCCGCAGTTATGGTGTCGTCGCGGCGATGGAGGCGGCCTCCGGATCCAGCGCCACGTCGACGAGGGTGTCATGGAAGTCACCACCCCCGCCGAGATCGCTGAGGCCATCGCCGGTCAAGGTGTTGGCCGCCGTGCCACCCGGGCTCCGTGATGCCCACCAGCCGGACGGCATCGCGACGAGGCCTGGCCGAACGCGGTCCCCGAGTCTTGCACGCACGTGGACCATGCCCCGATCGTTGAACGCGCGGACCCAGTCGCCCTCGCGGATCCCGCGTGGTTCTGCGTCGGCCGGGTGGATATCCAGGAGCGGCTCGCCCTCCGCTCGCAGATGGCGGTGCGATCCCGAGTAGCTCGAGTTCAGGAAATGGAGAGCGGACTTGGCGGTCATGAGCGCGAGCGGATAGCGGGCGACCAGGTCGGGATCGCCGGCCGGGCTTTCGCGCGCCACCATGTGCCCGGGAAGCGGATCCAGGCCTGCCTCCGCGGCCGCCGCACTCGAGAACTCGAAGCGACTCGAAGCGGTCGGGAATCCGCCCGCGGCGTAGGGCAGCCACGGCTCGGGGATGTTCAGCTTTGCCCAGCCATCGCGCGCGAGCCGCTCGAAGGTGATCCCGTCCAGCCATGGATGGCCGGACGACAGAGCCTCGCGGAGGATCGCCTCGTCGGAGTCGTGCAGGTACGGCTCCTCGAAACCCATGCGGGTCGCAAGGCGGCGGAAGATCTCGCTGTTGGCGAGCGCCTCGCCGATCGGCTTGATCGCGGGCAAGTTCAGGGCCACGTAGGTGTGGCCCCAGCTCGGAACAAGATCAAGGTGTTCGACCTCGGTGGTCGCCGGCAGGACGACATCGGCATAGAGCGCCGTGTCCGTCATGAACTGCTCGATGACGACGGCGTACAGGTCATCACGGCGTAGGCCTTCGAGCACGAGCTGCTGATTCGGAGTCATCGCCGCCGGGTTCGCGTTGTACACGACGAGGGCGCGGATCGGTGGGTCAACCGATTCGAGGTCGACGCTGAGTGCACGACCGAGCTGCACCCAGTTGACGGAGCGGATGGTCGGATCCTCAAGCTCGGGCATCGCGACCGTCTTGAGTGCCTCGCCGAAGTACTGCCAGGTCCCGGGGTCGAGTCCGCCGCCCCGCTCGCGCCACGCGCCGACCAGTGCTGGCAAGCAGGCGATTGCCCGGTGGAGGTTCGCGCCGTGGGCGTGGTGCTCCATCCCGACCAGGACCCGGATCGCGGCCGGCCGACTGGTTGCGTAGGCGCGCGCGAACCGAATGATCTCGTCGGCTGCCAGCCCGGTGAGCTGGGCAACCCGCTCGGGCGGGTAATCGCCGAGGCGCTCGCGAAGCTGGTCGAAGCCGGTCGTGTACCGGGCCACGTACTCGTCGTCCTGCAGACCCTCATCGACGATGACGTGCATGATGCCGAGCGCCAGTGCGGCGTCGGAGCCGGGCATGGGCCGGATGTGCCAATCGGCCGCCGCGGCCGTTCTCGTCTTCAGGGGGTCGATGACGACGACGGTTGCGCCGTGCGCCTTCGCTTCGCGGATGAATGGCCATAGGTGCAGGTTCGTGACGATCGTGTTCGTCCCCCAGAGCACGATGAGTCGACTGTGAACGAAGTCCTCCGGGAGCATCCCCATCGTGCTGCCCTGGGCGAGGCTGATCCCTGCGGATGCGGTGTCCTGGCAGATCGCTCGCTCGAGGCGCGTGGCCCCGAGCCGAGAGAAGAACCGGCGGTCGATCGACTCGCTCTGGACGATTCCCTGGGTCCCGAGGTAGCTGTACGGCAGGATCGCGGTCGAGCCGTGGCGCTCGACGATCCCACCCAAGTGGCCCGCCACCTCGTCGAGGGCCTCGTCCCAGCTGATCGCCACGAACTGGCCAGCACCCTTGGGACCAACGCGACGGAGCGGCCGGAGGACGCGCTCGGGGCTGTAGACGCGCTCGAGGTAGTGGTTGACTTTCGCACACAGGCCACCACGTGTGAACGGATGATCCTTCGCTCCGGCGAGATGGACCGCAATCCCGTTCTCGACCGTCACCTCCCAGGCGCACGAATCCGGGCAGTCCTGCGGGCACGCGCCCTTGACGACGACCGGCAGCGTTCGATCCTTCGCGGCGACCATGGGGCGGCCTCGTGCGTCTGAGACCGCAACTCTCGCACGGCCGGGTTTGCGCGTCGAGCCCCAGGCATGTGCTCGCTGGGCGAACGGAACGTTGTGGCGGACGGAAAGGTTCTGCACGACCCGGTCCAGCCGCCCGGACGCGTCCAGTCAGGGCGTCTTCCTGGGGTCAGAAGCAAGGTAGTGGAGCGGGAGACGAGGTTCGAACTCGCGACCTTCTGCTTGGGAAGCAGACGCTCTGCCAACTGAGCTACTCCCGCTCGAGAGCAGCGCCATTGTAGCGAGGCCGCGACCTTGACCTCGGGCAACGGGACCCGTGTCTGCCCGACAGGCGTTCTCGGCATGCTTGCATTCTGCATGCAACAGCGTTAGATTACGGAGGATGACCTCGATCACCATTCGCAATGTGCCCGACGACGTGCGTGACGCACTCGCTGCCCGCGCCGCCCGCTCCGGCCGATCGCTCCAGGCGCACGTGCTGGCGGAGCTGACCGCGTTGGCGCGCAAACCCTCTGTCGAAGAGGTCCTGGCACGCGCCCGCTCGCGCGCTAGCGCGGCGGGCTCGACGTTGTCGGCAAGCAAGATCCTGGATCACCTCGCCGCCGACCGACGTTGACCCTCGTGGTCGATGCCAGCGCGGTTGTCGCCGCCCTGGTGGACGACGGGGCGGACGGCCGATGGGCAGCCGCGGAGATCGCACGAGACCAACTCGCCGCCCCGCATCTCATGCCGGTCGAAGTGGCGAACGTGCTTCGTCGTGCCGTGCTCGCCGGTGACCTGTCGGCCGACGAAGCTGCCCTGGCTCACGAGGATCTTCTCCAGCTGC
>JANNQZ010000414.1:0-4301 GCA_031401015.1 Chloroflexota bacterium
CGCGCTCGCGGAGAACTGGGCGGAGGGTCGCTGGCCGCTTGGCAAGGCGGCCGCCGCGACGCTGTTCGAGGCCCTCGGCGGGCTGGCGATCGGGACGGTGCTCGGGGTCGGCCTCGCCTTCCTGACCGCCCGGTTCACGACCGCGCGCGAGCTGTTGTTGCCCCTCGCCATCGGCGCCAGCGCGGTCCCGATCATCGCGTTCGCGCCGCTCATGAACAACTGGTTCGGGGTGCTCAACCCGCTGTCCAAGATGATGATTGTGGCGGTGCTCGTCTTCTTTCCGGTGGTCGTGAACGTGACGCGCGGCCTGACGCAGGTGGAGCCGGCAGCGCTTGAGCTGCTCCGCTCCTATGCGGCCTCGGACTGGAAGGTGCTGCGCGTCCTGCGTCTCCCGAATGCCCTGCCATACTTCTTCACGGCGCTCAAGATCGGGACCACGCTGAGTCTCATCGGCGCGATCGTCGGGGAGTATTTCGGCGGATCGAGCGAAGTGCTCGGTCGAGTCGTCGTCCAGAGCGCCAGCGCGCTACGCTTCGATGTCACGTGGGCGGCGATCATCCTGGCGGCCGTCACCGGGATCATCATGTACCTGGCGGTCGTCGCCATTGAACGTGCGGTCATTCCCTGGCATGCATCGCTGCGCAGCCAGGAGCCGTAGGAGGAACGGCATCGGAACATCATCCGGCGCGGCACGTGCCGGAACGGCCCACGGCCACCGAAGCTGGCCATCGGATTCAGAGGAGGAGTACATGACAACGAGTCGAAGGTTCCTGGCGCTGGCCGCGGTGGCCAGCTTTCTCGTCACGGCATGCAGCGGTGGCGCTGCAAGCCCAGCCCCCAGCGCGGCGCCGAGCGGTCCTCCGGCCCTCGATGAGGTTCGGCTGCAGCTCCAGTGGGTTCCGCAGGCGCAGTTCGCCGGCTATTTTGCCGCCGTCGAGCAAGGCTTCTACGAGGCCAATGGGATCAAGCTCACCATCGTTGATGGTGGTCCGGATGTGATCCCACAGGTGGCCGGGTCGGCCGCCGACGGCCCCGAGTTCACGATCAGCTGGGTACCCAAGGTCCTCGAGGCGCGCGAGGGCAACCCGGCGTCAGACCTGGTCAACATCGCCCAGATCTTCCAGCGCTCGGGCACGCTGTCCGTGTCGTGGAAGGACTCGAACATCACGGGTCCCGCGGACTTTGCGGGCAAGAAGGTCGGCGTCTGGGACTTCGGCAACGAGTTTGAGGTGACGGCCGGCGCCAAGAAGGCCGGTCTGGAGCAGGGCGTCGACTACCAGAAGGTCATCCAGCCGTTCGACATGACCCTGCTGCTGTCGAAGGAGATCGACGTCGCCGAGGCGATGATCTACAACGAATACGCCCAGGTGCTCGAGACGATCAACCCGGAGACCGGCAAGCTCTATCAGCCAACCGATCTCAACGTCATCAACTGGAACGACGAGGGCGTGGCGATGCTCCAGGATGCCCTCTTCGCCAGGGCGTCATGGCTCGCCGAGGCCGGCAACGAGGACATCGCGACCCGGTTCCTGCGCGCCTCGTTCCAGGGCTGGATCTACTGCCGGACCAATCCGGCCGACTGCATCCAGTACACGGTCGACGCCGGATCCACGCTTGGAACCGGCCACCAGACCTGGATGATGAACGAGATTAACGCGCTGGTCTGGCCGTCGTCGGCCGGGATCGGGGCGCTGGATGCGGCCTCCTGGCAGCAGACGGTGGACGTCTCGCTGGGTGCCGGGATCATCAAGGCCGCGCCGCCGGCCGAGGCGTACCGGACGGATCTCGCCATGAAGGCCCTCGAAGGCATCACCGAGGATGCCAAGGGTGCCGATTTCGCCAAGGGCGTGGTCGAGGTCACCGAGGGCGGCAACTAGTCGCTTGTGGTTGTCGCAGACACAAGGGGGCCGGCCCGCCTGGGCCGACCCCCTTCGATTCGGGCGTGTGCGGCGCGGGCCGGGGCCGCGGTCGTGCAGGCCTGTCAGGGCCGGCCCCCTTCTCGATTCGGGTCCTGCATGGGCCGGCATGACCCGGCATGACGACGCCAGGGCCGGCATGACGACGCCAGGGCCGGCATGACGACGCCAGGGCCGGCATGACAACGCCAGGGCCCGCATGACAACGCCAGGGCCCGCTCTGGCGTCCCGACTCCCACGAAGACGGACTCGTCCCCCATCCGCAGCTTGATCGAGAGCCGGAAATGAATGCCACTCCTATAGCTGGATGATGACGCGTCACAACGGTGGGTTTGGGACCCATCGGGCGGGCTGCGACCTCCACCGCGAGCGTGAATGACCAGTTTAGGTCGACCTAATGGCTCGTGAAGGGCCAACTGTAAGAATCTGGTTCATGAACGAGCCCGTACGGCCGCGACGGAGAACGACCGAGACGATTCGCGAGGCTGGCCGGCTGTCCACCGCTGTCGCGGTGACGCTCGGACAGGGGGTTCGCGCCGGGCGGAAGCGGCTGAAGATCACGCAGGCCGCCCTGGCCGAGCGGGTTCAGGTCGATCAGTCCCGAATCAGCCAGATCGAGTGCGGCCTTGGGCGAGGCGTGGGGCTCGAGTTATGGGTCGCCCTCGGCGTGGCGGTCGGTCGGCCGCTCGCAATCTCATTCTCAAAGCCGCTCGGCGAGACGATTGAACCGGCCGACGCGGGCCACCTTGCGATTCAGGAATGCCTGCTTGAGCTGGCGCGCGCCACTGGACGGTCCGCGACGTTCGAGCTGGCGACTCGGCCGGCCGATCCGCGCCGCTCCATCGACGTATGCGTCCGCGACTCACACCGCCGTGTCCTGGTGATAGAAGAGGCGTGGAACACATTTGGCGACATTGGGGCGGCCATCCGAAGCACGAACCGCAAGACCGCCGAAGCGACCGATCTCGCAGCGAACATCGACGACGGGCCTCCGTACCGCGTGGCCACGGTGTGGGTCGTGAGGTCCAGCGCCACGAACCGCGCGCTGGTCGCCCGCTATCCACAAGTGTTCCGCTCGGCCTTCCCGGGATCGTCACGAGCCTGGGCACGGGCGCTGACAACCGGTGAGGCGCCCCCAGCCCAGCCTGGTCTCGTCTGGCTCGACCCGGCCAGGAGTCGGATCAGCGAGTGGCGCCGAGGAAGTCCCGGCGCGGCGAGTCCCGGCGGTGCGCGCCGGGGTTGAACGCCCCGCCCGGGGCACCCCGCCAGCTCCGCCGTCAGCGATTGCGTTCGGAGCGGACGAAGAGCGTCGTTCCCGCGATCATGAACAGGCCGAACATCGCGGCGATGATCGCCAGGTTGGTCGGGACATCGAGCAGCGCGACGCGCACTGGCTCGGGGTGGCTCGAGTAGTAGATGCCTCGGACGAGATCGATGGCGTAGCGCATCGGCGCCAGCCGCGACAGGATGTCGAGGAACCAGGGCAGGTTGTCGATCGGATTGAACACGCCGGCCAGGAAGAACTGGGGCACCATCACGAACGGGAAGATCTGGTTGGCCGACTGCTGGCTCTTCAGGTTGGACAGGACGAGGACTCCGAAGGCGCCGCCGAAGATGGCGACAACGAACGCGACCGGGACGAGTGCGATGAGCACCGGCACTGACAGCGGCACGCCGAGGACGAACCCGAACAGCAGGATCGCGAACGCCTGCGGCAGGGCGACCAGTGACTCCCCGATGATCTTCCCGAAAATGATCGAATACCGGGAGATCGGCGAGACGAACATCTCCTGGCTGAAGTCCTGCTCGCGGTCCGCGACGAGCGAGATGACCCCGAGCGCGGCCGACTGCCACACGGTCTGGGCGAGGACGCCGGTGAACACGAAGGTCAGCAGGTTGAATCCGTTGGGCGTCCCGAACCCCGCCTGGAGGCTCGTCCCGAGGACGCCGATGAAGATCAGCGGGAAGGCGAAGCTGGCGACCAGGCGGGCCCGATCCCGGAGGAGCTTGACAAGGTCGCGGTGGGCGATCGCCAGGATCGCTGAGACCTCATGCACGAGGTTTGTCCACGATCTCGAGATAGGCATCCTCGAGGCTGGGCGTGTGGGTCTTGACGACGCTGAGCGGCGTCTCGATCGCCCGCAGGACCTGGTGTGTCCGCCGCCCGTCGAGCGGGATCCGGAACGGACCCGAGCCCGAGTGGGGGAGGGCCAGCCGGGAGAGCTCGACCAGGAGGGCCGGACGATCGTCCGCATCGACCAGCAGGTATTCGTCGACGAGCGCGGCCTTGATCGCGGACGGCGTGCCGTTGGCGACAACGCGGCCGTCGTCGATCACGCAGATCCCGTCGGCCTGCTCGGCCTCCTCGAGATAGTGGGTCGTCAG
>JANNQZ010000415.1:0-6426 GCA_031401015.1 Chloroflexota bacterium
CAGGACCGCAAGGTCGATCCGGCCGTCGCCATCGATGTCGAGCGGGTACGCCCCGGTCACGGCGGTGAGGTCGGTCGCGGGATCCGGGACGCGCTGAAATTCCAGGGCGCCGCCGATCGGGCTCCGGTTCCGGAACAGCGCCGCGGAGTTGGCACCCCCGGCGAAGAGGAGGTCCGGCTTGCGGTCATCGTCGCAGTCGAACGCGGCGACGCCACCGCCGACGAAGTAGGTGAACTCGCCGTCGTAGGCGTGGCTGATCCCGGCGGCTGCGGCTTCTTCAACAAAGCTTGGTGCGCCTAGGGCGACCGGCGGGGTAGCCGGTGTCGTGAACGCCGGCGCGATGACCTCGACCACGACCGCGACGATGAGGATGGTGGCCACGACCGCGACGATGACCGCAATGGCGAGGGCCGCCTCGACGGGCGGCACCCGGCGCCGATTGCCGCGGGTGAGGCTCTGTGCGTCCGCATTGGCGGCGTCGGTCGGGTCGGGGATCGTCTGGCGAACCGTCGTTCCTCCCGGGTACGCCGCCGGACGGGTCGCGGCGAGTGCCGTATTGAACCACAGCGCCCGGCGAGAGCCCTGATCAGCCGGCCGTCCGGTAGCCAGTACCCGACTCTCAATAGGTGCCTCGTGGACCCGCCCGGAAACGACACGTTCCTGTCGATCCTGTACGGGTCCACGCACGTCTGTATGGACTTCGGTACCGGGAGTACCGGGGCCGCCTGGCAGGCGGGCGCCGGCCGGTGCAATGTCGATTCCATCGACGAGCGGGAGCCGTAGCGATCGTGCAGCGGGTACTCTAGGCCGATGGGGAGCGGACGGGTAATCCATGGCTCACGGTCGATCGTGGATGCATCGCCGCGGCGAGGAGCGCCCCGGCGCCGTCGCTGGTCGGTCGTCCTGATCGCCGCGGTGGTCGCGGCAGTGGGCCTCGCCGCCGGGTGCTCACCGTCTCGCCCGTACATCGAGGAGGCGTGTACGCGCGCCGATCTCACCGGCCGTTCGGTGGCGCGCGTCTGGGACGACCAGCTGCTCGAGCTCATCCGCCAGGTCGTCCCGGCGCCGACGGTCCATGCCCGGAACCTGTTCCAGGTCTCGGCCGCGATGTGGGATGCCTGGGCTGCCTTTGATGCCAAGGCCGACGGCTACTTCATCAAGGAGAAGCACGATGCGGGCGACGTGGCGGCCGCGCGGGAGGCCGCGATCAGCTTCGCGGCTTACCGGATCCTGCTGTGGCGGTACGGCACCGTTTCAGATCTGGCGTCGGCGGCCGAGCAGCTCGACGGGACGATGCGCTCGCTGTGCTACCGGACGGACGTGACGACGATCGACGGGGACTCACCGGCGGCGCTCGGGAACCGGATCGCCGCGGCCGTGCTGGAGTTCGGCCGGACGGACGGCGCCCACGAGGAGGAGCGGTACAGGGACCCCGCGTACACCCCTGTCAACGACCCGCTGGAGGTTGCCCAGCCGGGGACGGTCATGCGCGACCCCAACCGCTGGCAGCCCCTCTCGCTCGCCAAACAGGTCTCGCAGAACGACGTGCCCATCCCGGGGTCGGTCCAGTCCTTCATCGGGCCGTCCTGGGGCCATGTCACGTCGTTCGCGCTCCCGGCCTCCGAGACGGGCACCCCGATCGATCCGGGCCCGCCGCCGCGTCTCGGCGACCCGGCGACCGACCAGGCGTTCAAGGACGAGGCGGTCGAGGTCATCCGGCGGAGCAGCCAACTGGACGCAACCGACGACGTGACCATCGACATCAGCCCCGGCGTATTCGGGGACAACACGCTCGGCACCAACGACGGTGACGGCCACGAGGTCAACCCCGCGACCGGCGAGCCCTACGCCCCAAACGTCGTGCTACGGGCCGACTTCGCCCGGGCCCTGGCCGAATACTGGGCTGACGGTCCCAAGTCGGAGACCCCGCCCGGCCACTGGAACGTCATCGCCAACCAGGTCTCCGATGCCCCGGGCTTCGAGTTCCGGATCGGCGGCGATGGGCCGGCCCTCGATCGCCTCGAGTGGGACGTCAAGCTCTACCTGGCCCTGAACGGCTCGTTGCACGACGCGGCGATCGCCACCTGGGGCGTCAAGGGCTTTTACGATTCAGCGCGGCCGATCTCGATGATCCGCTACATGGGCGGCAAGGGGCAGTCCAGCGATCGGACCGGTCCGGCCTATGATCCGGAGGGCTTGCCGCTGGTCGACGGACTGGTCGAGGTCGTCACCCAGAACTCCAGCGCGCCCGGCCAGCGCCACGCCGAGCTGGCCGATCACCTGGGTGAGATTGCCATACGGACCTGGCGCGGGTTCCCGGAGGACCCCAAAACTCAGACCAGCGGTGTCGGCTGGATCCGCGCGGTCGACTGGGTCCCGTACCAGCGGTCGACCTTCGTGACCCCGGCATTCGCCGGCTATCCGTCCGGCCACAGCACGTTCAGCCGTGCGGCAGCGGAGGTCATGACCGCGTTCACCGGCAGCCCCTTCTTTCCCGGCGGCCTTGCAGCGTGGACGGCGAAACGTGGCGATCTGCTTCACGAGGAGGGCCCGACCCGGGACGTGACGATCCAGTGGGCCACCTACTACGACGCGGCCGACCTCGCCGGCATCTCCCGGCTGTACATGGGCATCCACATCCCGAGCGACGACATCGAGGGACGCAAGGTCGGCTCGATCTGCGGCGAGGACGCGATCGCCCTGGCGCTCAAGTTCTTCGACGGGTCCGCGCGACCCTGATCAACCGCCTTCGGCCGCGGTGAAGATCCGCTCGATCACGCGCAAGTTCGCCACCGCATCTTCCGGCGGGACGGGCGTCGGGGTTCCGTCCAGCACGGCAGCCGCGAAGCGCTCGGCTTCGACCGTGTACGGGTCGGCTGTCTCGAAGGTCATTGTCTCGGTCCCCGGCGCGACCGGCGGGTTGCCCCCGGCGGTCACGTAGACGTGCGTCGGTCGGTCCGGTGGGATGTTGAACGGGATCCCGATGGAGATGCGTCCGTCCGACCCGTAGATGTCGACGCGCTGGTCGTCTTCCATCTGGGTTGCACAGGTGAAGGTCGCGACGCCGCCCGCGAACTCGAGGATCGCACTCGTCAGCACGTCGACGCCGCTCGCCGGATCACGCGTGACGGCGGCCGCAACCCCGGTCGGCTCCCCGCCGAACAGCATTCGTGACAGATTCACCGAGTAGCAGCCGATGTCGTACAGGGCGCCGCCCCCAGCGGCCCGGATGTTTCGGATGTTGGACGGGTCGTCATTGAAGTAGGAAAACCAGCTGTCGACGGCCGTGAGTCGTCCGATTCGGCCGGAGGCGACGAGCTCGCACGCGGCCACCCACGACGGGTGGAGGCGATACATGAACGCCTCCATCAGGCGCACACCCTCCAAAATGCAGACCTCCACCATGCGCTCGGCATCGGCGACGGTCATCGCCAGGGGCTTCTCGCACAGGACGTGCTTGCCGGTCCGGGCCGCCGCGATGGTCCACTCGGCGTGGAGGTGGTTGGGCAGCGGGATGTAGACGGCATCCACACCGGGGTCGGCGAGCAGCGCCTCGTACGAGCCGTGTGCTCGCTCGATCCCCAGACGGTCTGCCACCTGGCGCGCGTGCCCGAGATCCCGTGATCCGATCGCCACGACCTCGCAGCGATCGGCGTTCTGCATCCCGGGGATGACTTTCTCTGTGGCGATGTTCGCCGTCGACAGGATCCCCCAGCGGAGCACGCTCATGGTCGACTCAGCCCCACGAGGATTCGGTGACGGGGCGGAACGCCACCTCCAGGATCCGATGCGTGCGCGGACGGGTCAGCACGAACATCACCGTCTCAGCGACGTCCTCCGGAGCCATCATCCCCGCCAGCGCCGGCATGTCCGGTGTCCGGCCCCGGCCTATCGCGAAGTCGGTCGCCACGCCGCCCGGACAGACGTTGGTGCAGCGGACGCCTTTCTCGCGCAGCTCGTGGTCCAGGGCCCGGGTGAGGCCGACCTGGGCGAACTTCGAGGAGCAGTAGACGGCCTCCAGCGGCAGACCACGCCGGCCGGCCTCGCTGGCGATCATGACGATCTCGGCCCCATCACTGTGCTCCAGTTGCGGGAGGGCCGCGCGAACCGAGTAGATGGCGCCCTTCACGTTGACATCGATCATCTCCTCGATCTGATCGATCGGCAGGTCCAGGAACGGGCCGTATGCGCCCACGCCAGCATTCACCACGAGGATGTCCAGGCCACCAAAACGCGCAACCGTCGCCGCCACGATCGCCTCGAGATCCTTCGAGTCGCGCACGTCGCACGGTTGCGCCACGGCGCCACGGATCCCCAGGTTGTCGCCGCTTCGCGACGCGAGAGCGAGTCGCACGCCCGCAGCATCCAGCGCCCGAGCCACGGCCGCGCCGATGCCCCGACTTGCCCCCGTGACCAGGGCCACCCGACCGTCGAGCGAGTTCATGATCGGCTCCTCCATTCGACCGCTTGACATGACGAGTGCGTTGTAACAGTCTCCCACATGCATTTGAAAGAGAGGAACACAAACTCCGTATGATCGGTCGGGAGGACCTCGGGCACCGCAGCGAGACGGTCCGTCGGGCGAATCTGAGCGCCATCGTCCGGCAATTGCATCTGAATGGCGCGCTGTCGCGGTCGGAGCTGGTGGCGCGGACCGGGCTCACGCGAAGCGCGATCCGAGCGCTGATCGGTGAGCTCGTCGACGGTCAACTGGTCACCGAAGGACCGGCGGCGCTCGATGGATCACCCGGTCGTCCCTCGTCTTTGGTCTGTCCGGACCCACGTGGCGCCGTGGTGCTCGCGCTCGAAATCGCCGTTGATTCCCTGGCGGCCGCGATCGTTGGGCTGGGAGGCGAGGTCCTCGACATGGTTCGCGTGGACCTCCAGCCGGGGCATTCGAGCGTCGACGACATCGCGACCGCGCTTGCCGGGATGGCTTCGACCGTGCAGGGCCGCCTGGATGTCGATGACGCGCTCATCGGCATCGGGGTCGCCGTCGTCGGTGTCGTCCGCCGGAGCGACGGATTGGTCTCCATGGCGCCCAACCTCGGCTGGCGCGACGAGCCACTCGGCGATCGCCTGGCTCAAGTTCTTGGAGCCGCCGTCCCGATCGCATTCGCGAACGAAGCCGACATGGGCGCCCTGGCTGAAGTTCGCCGCGGAGGCGCTCGCGGCGCAGACAACGTTGTCCTCATCTGGGGATCCGTCGGGGTCGGCGGGGGCCTGATCGTGGACGGTCGGCCGCTCACCGGGGTCGCCGGCTACGGTGGCGAGGTCGGCCACATCCCGGTCAACCCGGACGGCCTGCCTTGCCGCTGCGGGTCCGTCGGCTGCTGGGAGACAGAGATCGGCATCGGCGCCCTGCTCCGCCGCGCGGGGCGTCCGCCCGAGGGCGGACCGGAAGCCGTCGGCGCCGTCCTGCGCGAGGCCGAATCGGGATCGCCGCTCGCCCTCGCCGCACTTGCCGAGACAGGCCGCTGGCTGGGCATCGGACTGGCGGGCCTGATCAACATCCTGAACCCCCGACTGATTCTCCTCGGCGGCCGCCTTCGATCCATCTATCCGTTCGTCCGCTCGTCGCTCGAAGCGGAACTTGACCGGCGCGCGCTCCGCGCAAGCAGAGGGCTCGTCCGGGTCGTTCCGGCCGCACTCGGGATTGACTCGCCGCTGCTCGGGGCCGCAGAGCTGGCATTCGAACCATTGCTCACCGACCCCGCGGCCTGGCTGCGCCCGCGCAGCGCCACGGCCGAACTGGCGACTGCCTGATCGAGGAGGAGGAAAGGAGGATCGGAGGTAACGCCGTCCGCGGACGGCGCGGACTCGCAGGAGGAAGTGACGTGCTAGCCTAGGGCCGATTCAGCCAGAAGGGTACCTTCGGGCATAGGAGGAGAAGCAACATGTCCATTCGTCGGATGGCGGCGTTCTTGTTGAGCGTCGTCTTTGCGATCGCTGCCTGTAGCAGCCCGGCCGCCCCGAGCGCGGCCCCCGCCACCGCGGCCCCCGCAACCCCTGCGCCCGCCGCATGCGTGGTCGGCGTGTCGTGGAACAACTTCCAGGAGCCCCGCTGGGCCACGTTCGATGAGCCGGCATTGAAGGCCGCCATCGAGGCCGGTGGCGGGACCTACATCTCGAACGACGCGAAGTCGTCGGCCGAGACCCAGGCCTCCAACGTCGAGAACCTGATCACCCAGGGCGCCAACGTCCTCGTCATCCTGGCGCAGGACGGTACCGCCATCCTGCCGTCGGTCAAGAGCGCGGCGTCGCAGGGCGTCCCGGTCATCGCCTACGACCGCCTCATCGAGGATCCCAACGTCCTGTACGCGACATTCGACAACAAGGGTGTCGGCAAGATCATGGCGGAGATCCTGCTCGGCGTGATCTCTGAGGGGAACTTCGCGATCATCAAGGGCAACTCGGCGGACGCCA
>JANNQZ010000416.1:0-4008 GCA_031401015.1 Chloroflexota bacterium
CAGCAGCAGTTCCAGCTCGTCGGTCGTGGACCGGGGGTTCGTGCCGGTCCTCCGCGTGCCGATCAGCGCCCCCGCCCGGAAGAGGCCGAGCGTGATGTTGGAATTGCCGATGTCGAGCGCCAGGAGCATGGTGCCGATCATAGCGGCACGATCACGCCTGCCCGCCTCGCGCGCCGCCGGCGCCTCGCCGTGGAGTACCATCCGACTGTCCGCCATCCTCTCTGCCCCGAGGAGACGCCCCGCGTGTCGAGCCCGCCGGCCAAATTCTTCGTGAACCAGGGCGTCGTGTCGAGTCGGCCGGATATGCTCCACCTCCTCCGGCCGCTCCTGAAGCAGACCGTCGGCTACCGCTACCTGCGGGGCCGCGACGTGATCGCCCATGGGACCGGCTGGGTGGAGCGGATCGTGGTGGACGCCCAGGACATCTCGACCTACTTCACGCCCCTCGCGATCACCCTCAACATCGACTCGTTCGAGCACCTCGAATTCGAGACGCGGCCTGATCAGATGCTGGTCTACACCCTCGTCCAGGGCGACGAGCGCGTCATCGTCGAATTCGCGCCAATCGGTCCGGGGGGCGAGGAGCGCTCGCCGTTTGCCCCGCGCCAGCTCGAGTTCGACACCAGCGACTACGTCCAGATGGAGCTGCTCGGCCCCGACGCCCGCGAGGACGAGTAGCCGATCGCGAGGCGGCAGGCGCTTCGAGCGGAGGCCTGCGAGAGTTGGAGCGGCGGCCCGCATACGCCTGGATCCAATCATCTGGCGCACAGTACGACCACGGCGCCCCGGCCAATGGGTCGGGGCGCCGGATTCGCGGGAGGCGATTGGGTCGGTTCAGCCTTGCAGGAGCGGCTCGATCCAGCTCTGCAGGAAGAAGACCACGAACGCGATCGAGACCGCCCACATGAGCGGATGGATGTCACCCAGCTTGCCACGAACAACCTTGATCAGTGTCCAGGCAATGAACCCCGCGCCGATGCCCACCGCGATGTCATAGGTGAGGGGCATGAGGATCATCGCCAGCAGCGCCGGGATGCCCTCCTCCGGATCGGCGACGTCGATCCCGCCGATCTGCTCGAACAGGAGGTACCCAACGATGATGAGGGCCGGGGCCGTTGCGACACCGGGGATCATCAGGGCGAGCGGGGCAAGCAGGATGGACACCAGGAACAGGACGCCGGTCACGACAGACGTGAAGCCGGTCCGACCGCCCTCGCCAACTCCAGCCGAGCTTTCGATGTAGCTCGTGTTCGAACTCGTCCCGCCCAGACCGCCGGCCACAGCGGCAATGGAATCCACGAGCAGGATCCGACCCGTGTTCGGCACACGGCCCTGGTCGTCCGTCAGGCCGGCCTGGTTGCCGACGGCGGTGACGGTGCCCATCGTGTCGAAGAAGTCGATCAAGGCGATGGAGAAGATGATCAGGATCGCGACGAACAGTCCGAGCTTGTCGAACGCTTCCGTGAGATTGACGGCCCCGATCGTCGAGAACGTGGCCGTTGCCGTGAAGGACTCCGGGATCTTGGTGACGCCTGCGAGCAACGCAATCACCGTCGTGATGATGATGCTCAGGATCAAGGCTCCAGGCACCTTGCGCACCCACAAGCCGATCGTGATGATCAGTCCGGCCAGCGCGACGAACGGACCAGCCGTGGTCGGAAAGATGAAGCGGACTGGCGGCGCGCCTTCACCACCCGCGATCAGGCCGGCATTGACGAAACCGATGAACAGGATGAACAGGCCGATGCCCACGGCGATGGCTCGCTTCAGCGAGCTGGGGATCGCCAGCATGACGGCTTCGCGAAGGCCCGCGAGGACGAGGATGACGACGAGCAGGCCTTCAAGAACGATGACGCCCATGGCTCCCTGGAACGTCAGCCCCCGACCGAGGACGAGCCCGAAAGCGACGATCGCGTTGATGCCGAGACCGGCCGCGATGGCGATCGGGAAGTTCCCGACGACCCCCATGAAAATCGTCATGATCCCCGCAATGAGGGCCGTGGCCGCCGCTGTGGCGACGACATCCACCCCCGCAGCCGACAGGATCGCCGGGTTCAGGAAGATGATGTAGGCCATGACCATGAAGGTCGTGGCGCCGGCGCGGATCTCGGTCGTGAGATTGGTTCCGCGCTCAGCGAACTTGAAATAGCTCGCGATGGCTTCCACCGGGTTTCGACCCTCCTCACCAAGCTGGCGCGCCTGGCCTCTCGAAACATCGAGGCTCGGACCGCACCCTGCCTACGCTCCCCCGAAACGCTGCCAACGGGCGCCCTCGCGCCCATCTTGCTGCGTCGTTGCTGAATCCCCTGGGCGTCGCGGCCTGTCACCTCCAGCTGTACGAAGATTGGCGACCGCCGCGATCGTACCCCAGCACATTGCCCCCGACGAGGCCGTCTGGATCGGCCGGGAAGCTCCTCCCGTTCCTGTACCATCGGGCCGATGTTCGAACGGACCGTGCTGCCAGCCGGACCGCGGGTGATCAGCGCGCGGATTCCAGCAGCACGCTCGGTCTCCGTGGCCGCCTACGTCCTTGCCGGTTCACGGCTCGAGACGCCGGACCGGATCGGGGTGGCCCATTTTATGGAGCACCTCACCTTCAAGGGCACCACGGCGTACCCCACGACCCGCGCCATCAGCGAGGCGATCGAAGGCGTCGGCGGGTCCTTCAACGCTGCCACGGACCGCGAGTCGACCGTCTACTGGGTTCGTGTTCCGCTCCGCGAGGTCGCCCGGGCGGTCGACGTGGTAGGTGAGCTGATCGTCCGCCCTCGCCTGACGGACCGCGACATCGAGAGCGAGCGGACGGTCATCGTCGAGGAGATTCGGTCGTATCTCGACGACCCCTCGGAGTATTGCCAGATCCTGTTCCAGACGGCGATGTTCGGCGACGGCCCGCTTGGGCGCGAGATCTGCGGGGAGGAGGCCGACGTTCGGCGCCTTGCCGACGCGACGATCCGCGAGTTCTGGGCGACGGCGTATCGCCCGGCCAATACCGTCGTGGCGATCGTCGGAGACCTGGCGCACGATGAGGCCACGGGCCTCACGGCGACGGCGTTCGGGACCGGAAACGGCGTGCTCCCGGGATTCGCGCCCGCGCCTGGACTGCCCGCCGGCCCCCGGGTGTTGGTGGGCAAGCGGAGCACGAGCCAGGCGCAGCTCTGCCTTGGCGTTCCGGCCCTGCCGCGCGATCACCCCGACAGCTGGACCCTGGCGGTCCTCAACGCGGTGCTGGGCGACGGCATGAGCAGCCGGCTCTTCCTCTCCGTCCGAGAGGAGCTTGGCCTGGCCTACGACATCTCGTCGGGCCTGGTGGACTATGCCGATGCCGGGGCATTGGAGGTGTCTGCCGGCGTGGATCCGGCAGGGCTGCCGGCCGCGGTCAAGGCGATCCTCGCCGAGTTCGTGCGGCTGCGTGATGAGCTCGTTCCGGACGAGGAGCTTGGCAAGGCCAAGCGCTACCTGGCCGGCGGGCTGGAGCTGCGCATGGACGACACCCGTCACGTCGCGTCGTGGATTGGCGGCCAGGAGGCCCTCCACGAGCGGGTCCTGACGCTCGAGGATGCCCTTGCCGCGGTTGCGGCCGTTGGCGCCGCCGACATCGCGCGACTGGCCGGACGGCTGTTCGATGACGACGCCCTTCGGCTGGCTGCCGTCGCGCCGGCTCGCCATCTCCGCGGGCTCGAGGCGCATCTTCGACTGCCGGCATGACTCGACGACCGAGGGCCGCGAGGAGGGGCGCGGCCACGCCGGCCACGCCCGAGGCCGAAGCGCCAGCCACGCCCCACCCGGAGCCAGCGCCCGTACCCGACTCGGCCCCCGCCCCCGCGCCATCGCCGCGCCCGGTCGAGCTGGTGCTAGCCCGTCTGCATCTGCGCCTTGGCTCGCTGGCCCTCGCGCGCGTCGAGCTCGAAATCCTCAACAACCGCGGGCCCCTTGACCTGCCGGGACAGGTGGATCTGGCCGAGGTCCGTTGGAGGACGGGCACCCTGACCGAGGCCGCTGAAGCCA
>JANNQZ010000417.1:0-4129 GCA_031401015.1 Chloroflexota bacterium
CGCCACGACCAGGAATGCTCGCATCCGCGCTGAAGCGACTCGAGCCATGTAGAACGCGATGGGAAAGGCCACGATGGCGCAGGTCACCGTGACAGCGATCGCCATGGCGACCGTGCGCAGCGTGATCTCGGGATACGGGGCATCCACCAGCTGGGCGAAGTTCTCGAGAGTGAACTCCTGGATGATCCGACCGGTGAACTCGTCGCGCTGCCAGAAGGCATTGCTGAAGAACAGGAGGAGCGATCCCAGGTAGACGACGATCAGCCAGGCGCCAGGTGGGGCAAGCAGCAGGCCGAGACGCACCCTGGCATGACGGTGCAGCCAGGTCGCGCTCCGCCGGGCGATGGATGGCCGGCCAGGTTCGGGGGCGAGATCGAGCGTCAAACGGCGTCCTCATCGAGGTCGGCCCGGGATCCCCGCGAAACGGGGCCCGGGCCGGACTGTCATGAGTCGAGTCGTGGGTGGCAGGCCCTACTGGCTGCGGACCTCGGTCCAGGCCTTGATCCAGTCGTCGAAGCCCTTGCACTTGACGTCCGTTCGGCCGTCGAGACAGGTCGTCTCCGGCGTGGCCCAGTAGTAGACGTCCTGCCACCAGGCCTCGTCCTCGGCATGGAAGTCCACGCAGTGGTTCGGGTTGGCCGTCAGGGCGCAGGACTTGCTGTTGCCGGGCGCCTCGCCGAAGTACTCGGCGATCTGCGCGTTGACCGGCGCCGAGGTGATGTGGTCGATGAACTTGTAGGCGCAGTTCGGATGCTCCGACTTGGAGTTGATCATCCAGGTGTCCGACCAGCCGGTGGCGCCCTCCTCCGGCTTGATCGTCTCGACCTTGACGTCGAGGCTGTTCAGGTAGTTGGCGATCGTCTGCCAACCGGTGCCCAGTACCGTGTCGCCGTTGGTGAAGGAGGTGACCTGCTTGACGTAGTCGCTCCAGTATTCGCCCACCGCTGGCTTCTGCTTCTTGAGCAGGTCGACAGCCGCCGCGAACTGCGCGTCGTCGAGCGCGTACGGGTTGGTGATCTTGAGCTCCGGGTTCGACTTCATCAGGACGACCGCAGCATCGGCGATGTAGATCGGCGCGTCGTACACGGAGTACTTGCCCGCGTACGGCCCACTGGGATCGAACATCTGGGCCCATTTGGTGGGGGCCGGTGACACGTCTCCGGTTCGCCACATGAGCAGGTTGGCGCCGCGCCCGTGCGGAATGCCGTAGTGGACGCCGTCGAACGTGTTCCAGGACTTGTCCTTCAAGCCTGCGAAGATGTCCGGGTACGTCGAGATGAGATCGGTATTGACAGGCTGGACGTAGCCGCCGCGGACGAGGCGCGGGCCGGCGTCACCTGAGGCCGAGATGACATCGTATCGGCTCGGGTCTGCCGTCCATTTGGCGAACGCTTCGTCGGACGTGCCGAAGACCTCGACCGTCGCCTTGCAGCCGGTTGAATTCTCCCACTCGGTCATCCAGTCGACGTCGGGGCTGGTCTTGCCCTGCTCGACGTAGCTTGGCCAGGCCAGCACGACGAGGGCACCCTCGCCATCACCGACGCTGGTCACCATGCTCGGCGCTGGCGATCCGCCTGTGCCGCTACACGCGGCGAGCAATAGCGCCGCCGAGGCGGCCACTCCCAAGAGCCTCTGTTGGATCATGCCGTTCACTCCTCCTGTTTGCCTGTCTCCCCGTCCGCGACGAGGAGCTCGTGCTGTCGCTTCCAGATCAGGCGGACAGCCTTGCCCTGTTGGGCGAGCGCCTCCGTGGAGGTCGTCGCAAGATTCTGCTGCGTCACGACGAGGCGCGCCCCGGCGGTCAGCTCCACGATATAGCGCGTATCTGGTCCAAGATAGACCACGTCGCGGATGGTCCCCGGTGCGGCCGTCTCGTCGTCACCCGGAACGGCGTCCGCCGGAGCGAGGCGGATCTTTTCGGGCCGAATCGTAAACGTGCCGGGTCGCCCCAGGACCTCGTGGGCGACGGTGCCACTGAGCAGATTGGATGTCCCGACGAACCCGGCCACGAAGCGCGTCGCAGGGCGCTCGTAGATTTCTGCCGGTGTCCCGAGCTGCTCGATCCGGCCGTCCCTGAACACGGCCAGCCGGTCGCTCATCGTGAGCGCCTCCTCCTGGTCGTGGGTGACGTAGATGAACGTGATGCCGACCTGCTGCTGGATCGCCTTGAGCTCGATCTGCATCTCCTCGCGGAGCTTGAGGTCGAGGGCACCCAGCGGCTCGTCGAGGAGCAGGACACGGGGCCGGTTCACGAGGGCGCGGGCGAGCGCAACACGCTGGCGCTGGCCGCCGGACAACTGGGCGGGCTTGCGGTCGTCGTACCCCTCCAGGCGGACCATCCGCAGGGCCTCCCTGACGCGCTGTTCACGCTCGGCCCGCGGGACCTTGCGGACCACCAGGCCGTAGCCCACGTTGTCGCCGACCGTCATATGCGGGAAGAGCGCGTAGTCCTGGAAGACCGTGTTGACGTCGCGGTCGAACGGCGGAACGGTGGTCACATCCGTCCCGTGGAGCAGGACTCGACCAGCGGTCGGCAGCTCGAAGCCGGCGATCATCCGCAGGGTGGTCGTCTTGCCGGAGCCTGACGGTCCGAGCATCGAGAAGAACTCCCCATCGGCAACGTCGAGGTCCACGCCGGCGACCGCGACGACATCCCCATAGCGCTTCGCGACGCCCTCGAGTCGAACGGCGGGCGGTGGTTCCGTGGCATTCGGACCCGATGCCTCGGGCGGTTGAAGCGTGGCGGCCGCTGCGTGCTGGAGTGCCAAGCATGCCCTCGTGAAACCGAAGCTCCTGAGTCGGATCGGCGAACGATGCGGCGCGCGAGCGGTCATGTCAAGTTATCCGCGGCACCGTCCCGGGCTTCGCGCCGCGGTCCGCCTGGGCGTCGCGCTGCCTAGAATTCGACGGTGCTCGCCCTCCAGGTCGCCCTCGCTTTCGCCGTGGTCGCCTGCACGTCCGGAACGGTCGAAGCGACCCCCCCGGTCGTACCCGGGACCCTGTTTGCACCGCGCGAGGTTAATCTCATCGCTCGCGACTACAGCTTCGTGCCGGCAGCGCTGGAGTTGGTACCCGGCGAGACGATCCTGCTCCACGTCGTTAATGGGGGTCTGCTCCTCCACGAGGCGGTCATCGGCGACGCCGCCGTCCAGGACGCCTGGGAACTGGCAGAAGCGGCGACGATTGGCGCGCCGCCTGGCCCGACGCCGGTCGTGACCGTCGCGCCCGCCACGGCTGGGCTGCGTGTCGTGGCGGCGTCGGGGGAGCGAGTGGACGTGACCTGGACGGTTCCGTCGGATGCGGCGAGCGCCGCCGTGGCGTGGGTCGTCGGATGCCACATCCCGGGACACTGGGCCAGGGGCATGCAGGTGCCGGTTCGCTGGCTCACCGGCGGCGAGGGCGCTGCTCCTTCCCGTGCCGATCCCGGCGCCGCGTCCGGGGCACCCTGAGCACCGACATCTGGGGCGCCCTGAGCGTTGCGGGTGGTACCCTCTGCTCCGTTGTCGCCCAGGACGCGGCGGCGCTCAGGCCTCGAGGAGGAACTGCATGACCTATGTGATCGCGGAGCCATGCATCGACGTGCTCGATCTCTCGTGCGTCTCCGTCTGCCCGGTCGACTGCATTCATTTCGACGAGGGCACAGATCGCAAGCTGTTCATCGATCCCAACGAGTGCATTGACTGCGGCGCGTGTGAGCCGGAGTGCCCGGTCAACGCGATCTTTCCCGAGGAATCGCTCCCGCCGGAATGGGCCAAGTTCACGGTGATCGACGCCACCTGGTTCACCGACAAGGCGGCCGCCCGTGCGGCCGTGGACGCCGCCAAACCAGCCTGACCGCCGCCAGTCTCATACCCGAGCCGGCCACGGGCGGCGCCGGCAACTGGAGCCGGCACCAACATGCGGATCGTCTCGCTCCTACCGTCGGCCACGGAGATCATCTGCGCGATCGGCCTCGGCGATGAGCTGGTGGGCGTCACCCACGAGTGCGACTACCCGGCGGAGGTGGTCGGCAAGCCGGTCATGACCCGCAGTGTCCACGACCTGTCGGATCGCCGGTCGCGCGACATCCATCGGCTGGTCAGGGCGTCAGTGCACAGCGGCTCGTCGCTGTACACGCTGAACGAGGAGG
>JANNQZ010000418.1:0-6722 GCA_031401015.1 Chloroflexota bacterium
GGCTGGTCTCTGCGATCCAGCTCACCTGGCCGGGCATCGCCTCGATCTACTACGGCACGGAGGCGGGTCTCACCGGTCACGACGATCCGGATGACCGCCGGCCCTACCCGTGGCAGGCGATCGACACGGAACTGCGCGACTGGTATGGGTTGCTGGGGACGCTCCGCGCCGACCACGTCGCGCTACGCACAGGCGACCTCGAGTTCCTCGCATCGGACGACGACGCGCAGACGCTCGCGTATCTGCGCCGGGCTGACGATGAGGCGGCGGTGGTCGTCCTCAACCTCTCCACGGAGGCGCAGACGGTCAATCTCGAGGTTGCCGGGCGGATCCCGGACGGGACCGTCCTGACCGATGGCATTGGTGGCAGCAACGCGGTCGTTGGAGACGGTAGAGTCGCGGCAGCCGTGGCCGCCCAGGGCGTCCTGGTCCTGTTGACGCCCCCTGGCGCGGATTTGGTCGCTCCGCCGGCGCCGACCGACCTCACAGCCTCCACGACAACCGGAACGATCGAGCTAACCTGGACGGCGACCGCCGGCGCTGCGGGGTACCAGGTCTGGCGCTCGATCCTCACGCAGGGCGGCTACGAGCTCGTCGGGACCACGACTGCGGCGCGGTTCCAGGATTCGACCGCCCGAAGCGGGACGCGGAGCTATTACGTCATCGTCGCGTTTGACGCAGCCGCCAACCCAGGCGCCCGGTCCGCCGAGATGAGTATCCTGCCGCAGCTTGAGCTCGCCGATGCTCGGCTCGCCGGGCCGGCGACCGTGAGCCAAACGTTGTCTGCCGTCGATCCCGGCGTTCGGATCGAGGCCCTGATCAGCGCCGGAAGCGCAACCGCCGCGACCGGTCCGACGATCGGGATCCGTGCCCAAATCGGAATCGGGCCGGCCCGGGGCGGCAACCCCGCCACGGACTACGCCTGGTGGGAGATGACCTGGGTCGCCGACGCCGGTGAAGCGGACCGGCTCGGCGGGACGGTGCGGCCCGAGGCCCTTGGGACGTTCAACGTCGTGCTGCGCATCTCGACGGACGGCGGAGCCAGCTGGTCGTATGCGGACCGCGGCGGCGTCGTTGCCGATTCGGGCACCGCCTGGGACTATCGCGCCGACGAAGCCGTGACCCTCGGCGTGACCCCGAACCCGGATGCCGCGGCACCGGGGGCAGCGCTAGGTCTCCTGATCACGTCAGCCGGGGATGCGTCCGTGACGCTCGCCTGGGACCCGGTCGAAGCGCCCGACCTGTTCCGCTACGAAATCTTCCGTTCAGCGTCCGCCGGCGGACCGTACGACGCGGTGGGGACGTCAATCGAGCCCTCCTTCACGGATGCCTCAATTCGGGCGGGCGACTCGTACGTGTACATCGTCACGGCCGTTGACACCGCGTTCAACCGGTCTGCGCCATCGGACGAAGTGGCCGCGGCCGCGGTCTCCCGAGCGGTGCCGGTCACGTTCTCGGTCACTCTCCCCGCGAGCACCCCGGCCGGCGACACGATCTACGTTGCCGGTGACTTTCAGGGCTGGGACCCGGCCGCAACCCCGATGACGAGGATCGATGAGCACACGTGGACGATCGTTCTGCCGTTCGTGGAAGGGGCCGAACCGCAGTACAAGTACACCCGCGGGTCGTGGGAGGCGGTCGAGAAGGACGCGGGCTGCGGCGAGATCCCGAACCGCACCGGCACGGTAACGTTCGGGACGGACGGCACGGCGCTCTGGAGGGACGCGGTCGTGAAATGGCGCGACGTCGACCAATGCGGCTGACACCCGGCTCAATCCTGTGGATCGCTTGACGGTCCGGATCGTCTGAGCGCCCCGGGTCGCGCCCGCGTTCGCGCTCGTATACTCCCGATCTCGTGGCCGATCTTCCCCTCGACCTTCCGAACCAGCTTGGCGTGCGGCTGTCCCGCGCTCTCGACATCGAAGGCAAGATCCCGCGCGCGCTCGAGGCCCTGGGACCGGTGGCCGGGCGCGACGTCCTCCTGCTCGACAGCGGAGATGGGATCCGGGCCGGCCAGCTGCGCGAGCTTGGGGCGCGGGTCTCGCTGGCGAACGTTGGGCCCGCCGGCCTTGGCGTGCCCGATGACTCGGCGGATGTCCTGGTCAGTCTATGGTCGTCGTTCCGTGGCGCGGCACCCCTCGAGATCGCCGAGGCCGAGCGCGCCCTGCGCCCCGGCGGCCGGCTGCTGGTGCTCCACGACTATGGCCGCGACGATGTCTCGCACCTGACTGACGACCGGCCGGAGTACCGCCTCTGGAGCCACAAGAGCGGCCCATTCCTGGGTGGCGGGTTCAAGGTGCGCGTGCTGCACTGCTTCTGGACCTTCGATTCGATGACCGATTGTTCCGAGTTCCTGGTGACGGCCTTTAGTGATGCCGGACGGGCAGTGATGAGCGCGCTGAAGCGCCCCAGGCTGATCTACAAGGTCGCGATCTACCACCGTACTTTCGGAGAGCTGGCGAGTGCGCCGGAAGGTGCGGCCAGTGCGCTTGAGATGGGCGCGGCCAAGAAGGGCGCGGCCAAGGAGGCCGGCGGGGCCAGTGCGCTTGAGATGGGCGCGGCCAAGCGGGCCGGCGAGGCCAAGCCGGCGGGTGCGCCCAGGGAGGCCGGCGGGGCAAAGACGGCCGGATGAACCGTTCGACCGGCGCGCGACGCGTCTCCCAGGTCTCTCGACCGGGTCGGTCGATGCCTCGGCGGATCTCGCCGGGCGGTGTGATGCTAGCAATCGCGCTCGGTGGTTCGGTAGTCTTTGCGGTGTACACACTCACGGTTCGCGAGGCTTCACAGATCCCGCTGCTGGCCTCGGGAGCCTCGGTGTTGGGGATCGTGTTCTGCGCCCTGGCCGCCTATTCGGCCAGAACCGCCTGGCACGCCGGGGCCGCGGGTCGCAACGTGCGCGCGATCATCCTCGGGCTGGCCGGTGGCGTGGCCGCCATGATCGGTGCCGCGTGCCTGGCCGGCGCGATCATCCTGTTCATGCTGTCGCTGGGTCCCGGCTGACGCTTCAACGGTCCTGGATTGACCCTCTGGTAGACTCCCGCGGTCCGTGCCCCCATCGTCTAGAGGCCCAGGACGCCACCCTTTCAAGGTGGAGATCAGGGGTTCGAATCCCCTTGGGGGCACTCCCGCTGTCTTTTTCCGAAGAACGGTCGGGCCGCGGGCGTCCAGTCGATCGCTTCCAGCTGCCGGTTGCGCACGACCACCCGTTGGACCACGATCCGGCAGAGCTCTTCCCGACGCTCGGCTGACGCTGCTTCGATCGCGTCTGGCAAAGCCAGGACTCGCGCCCGGTAGGCGTCGAATGTCCGGATTCGATCACCGTCCGGCAACGATCGCACGCTGCGCCGTGGTCGGGGGCACGAGGCTGGTCAGCTCGGCGACCGTAAGGCCAGATGGGGTCGAGGCCAGGCGTCCCTTGATCAGCGCCATGGCTTCGGCTACGGCCACGTCCGCGTCGCCGCCGTGGGAGACGTAGCCGCCGTCGGTGAGCTCGACGACGAGCGTCTCTATAGACCGGCTCCAAGGCGGCGAGTCGCGTGTTGTACTCGGCCTTGGTGTGTGTCTGGCCAATCCACATCGCGAAGCCCAACAGGGCGTTGGCGAACGGGCGGAGAGCGGCGTCGCAGTCCCCGTAGACGAGGGCCGGGTTCATCTCATCGCGCACCGCCGAGGCGCTAGGAGTTGGGATCAGGGTCGGCGCCGCCTGCGCCAGCTTGGGCGTCACGTCGACGGCTGGACTTGGTGACTGCCCGACTACAGCGGCAGTGTCACTTTGGCCTCGCGTGAGAACAAGGATCGCCTCCCCAACGATAGTTGCGACGATGAGCGCGGCGATCGCCCGCTTCGCTGTGTGCGCACCGGCTGAGGTGCCCGCCGGCCCCACGATGGCGTTCGCAGGCGGCACATGAAGCGGGTCGAGCTCGTGTACGTGTTCATCGAGGAAGACCATGAGCGGGTCGAAACGACCCGTCGTGCACCGGTAGTCTTGTGCGGTGAGATCCTGGCGCCGTCCCGTGGTTCCACGGCTGCCCGGGCATGGGCCCGTTCCTCGCATCTACGACACGGCGACGAGACAGCTCGTTGAGGCGCGTCCGATCGCTGTCGCCGGCCTGTATGTGTGCGGCATAACGCCATACGACGCCAGCCACATCGGCCACGCCGCAACCTACCTCGCCTACGACACCCTCATCCGTCTCTGGCTCGACGCCGACTACACCGTGCGCTACGTGCAGAACACGACGGATATCGACGACCCCCTCCTCGAGCGCGCAGCGGCGACCGGCGTCGACTGGCGTACCCTCGCCGCGGAGCAGACCGAACTGTTCCGTCGCGACATGGAGAGCCTCGGCGTTATCCCGCCCGACCACTACGTCGCGGTGACCGAGATGATCGTGCAGGTCTCGGATGCCGTGCGCCGCCTCCTCGACCGCGGCAGCGCATACCGCGTCGATGACGACATCTACTTCGACAATGCTGCGGCCGCGGCCTCCTCGCCATGGCACCTCGGCCAGGAGAGCAACCTCGACCGCCCGACCATGCTCGAGCTCTTCGCAGAGCGCGGCGGCGACCCGGAGCGGCCAGGCAAGCGCGACGCCCTCGACCCGCTGCTCTGGCGCGGCGCGCGCGACGGTGAGCCGAGCTGGGAGACCGTGCTCGGCGCAGGCCGGCCGGGCTGGCACATCGAGTGCTCGGTCATCGCGCAGGAGTTCCTCGACGTGCCGCTCACGGTAAACGGCGGTGGTTCAGACCTCGTGTTCCCGCACCACGAGTTCAGCGCGGGCCACACGGCCGCGCTCGCCGGGCGGACCCTCGCGAGCCTGTACTCGCACACCGGGCTCGTGGCCTACCGCGGCGAGAAGATGAGCAAGTCCCTGGGCAACCTCGTGCTCGTCTCCTCGCTCGTCGACTCCGGCGTCGACGCGCGGGCGATCCGGCTCGCCGTGCTCTCGCAGCGCTACCGCGACGACTGGGAGTGGACGGACGAGCTCCTCGCCGAAGCGCAACAGCGTCTGGCGAGCTGGAGCGCCTGGGCCTCCCGCGGACGCTCAGCGGGGACGACCGGCATCCTCGATGAACTGCGCGTCGCACTCATGTACGACCTCGACACGCCGGCCGCCGTCGCCGCTGTCGACGCCCTGGCGGCAGGTGGGTCCGCTCCGGCCGAAGGGGATCTCGCCGCGATCGACGCGCTCCTCGGCATCCGCCTCGTACGAGACGCGATCGACTCGGCGGGCCTGGACCCTCCGAGTGCGACGCTCCCGACGGCTGCACCCGCGAGTCGCCGCGCGATCACGACCGCGGCATCCGCGGGGCGCACCCGCATTTGCAACTTCGGCAGGCGGTACTGTAACGCGCCTGCCGGTGCCTGGGGAGGGGTTTCGGGCGTATTCTTGAGGTCCACGCATACCCCACCGGAGGAGGCCATCAGATGCCTGAGCTCCCCGTCAAGGAGGTCCGTCTGTCGGAACTCCACCTCCCCGAGATCAAGCTCGATGACATCGTGCGCTCACTCTCAAAGATCCGCCTGCCGGACGTCGACCTCCCGGAGGCTGTCTCGAAGTTCGAATGGCCCGAGATCGATCTATCGTCTGTCGATCTCGGCAAGGCCATGGCAGGGGCTGCCGCGGCCGCTCACATCGGACGGCGTGCGCAGCGGCGGCGCTGGCCGCTGGCTGTCGGCGGGCTGATCGTCGCGGGCCTGGCCGGCTGGGCCATCCTGAGCAACGAGGCGCTGCGCGCCCGGCTGGCACGTGGGGCCGGCGCGATCCGCGAGCGGATCTCGACGGTGCGATCGAACCGGTACGACCGGCTCGAGATCGATCGTGACAATCCGATCGCATTCCCTGCCGCCGAGACTGCACCGATCGAGGCCTCCCCATACACGGATAGCACGACGATCGACGCGACCGGCTATCCGGCCGGCCTCGGCTCGAACAACGGCGACGGGATCCCCGCCTTCGAGGAAACCGGCAACCCGGCCTGATCTCCCCGCGACACCATCCCGCCCATGCGACCCGCGACCACATCGCGGGTCGCGTCATGTCGCCGCGCGTCGGTCGCGGATCCCTTCGCGGTGCCGGTGCTCAATCCTCGATTGGAAGGCGTTGACGAACGCCGATCCCTCGGCCTCGGTCTTCGACTGGACGACGGTCGCGCGCCCGCCCATCTGTTCGCGCCCGACAGGACGAGGAACGCCGAACCAGCCGGTCCCTCCCGTCGGTCAATATCGAGGCCGATCGGAGATCGTTGCGGCGCTGTCGGGGCGCTCAGCCGAGAGTCAATTGACGAGGCGGGCCGGCCGAACCCCACGAGTCATCGCCGACCGCAACGTGAGCGCGACCGGGACCGCCGACAGGGCGAGGATCACCCGGGGGGCGCCCGCCAGCACCAGACCGCTGCTCACGCCAAGCGCGAAGCCGAGGGCTGCGACGACGCCCATGTCCGACAACTGGTTGACATGATCCTGGGCATCGGCGAGCGCCTCGCGCGCGCTGTCCGCGACGGCCGGGACGCGATCGACGACCGCGCGGCCTCGGGCGACCAGTGCGTCGGCGACGTCGCCCATGGCGGTCCCATCCGGAACGTCATCCACGTCGATCTCGTCGGGTCGGTTGTTGGCCATCGGTCACTCCTGCGGAGGGTCTTGGGCCGGGCGATCTTACGACGCGCCGCGGATAATGACGCAGAGCTGACGCCACGATCGGGTCAGGATGTTGAGGCCC
>JANNQZ010000419.1:0-2429 GCA_031401015.1 Chloroflexota bacterium
GCGGCCCGGGCGCTCGAGGCCACGTTCGGGCAGCTCCCGGTCTATGTCCGGGAAGGCGGTTCCATCCCGGTCTGTGCGAGCTTCGAATCGATCCTCGGATTGCCGGTCGTGATGCTCGGCTTTAGCCAGCCCGGCGAGCGCGCCCACGCCCCCAACGAGTGGATCGACTTGAACAATTACGAAACCGGTATTCGGATGTTCGCCCGGATGTTTGATGAACTGGCCGATCTCCCCCGGTAACCGTTGGGTCTCCGCACCGACTGCCATGGCGAGCGTGTGCGGAATTGTGAGGTCCGGGTAAGTGAATCGGCGGCATCCGGGTGCTACCCTACGGGTCACCGTCCAATCCGGGGAGGATTTCACCGCGTGAGTACAGACGCTCCAGGCACAACCCAGACACCGCCGGTCTGGCGCCTTGATACCGACACCGGCAGCCTTCGCCCGCGATCCGCACTTGATGTGCTGGTCACGCTCAACGAAAAGGTCACCTCCGGTCAGGTCAGCGAGTACCAGCCGGTGCCGCTGGGCTTCACACCCCTGGACAAGACCATCGGGACAGGGCTTCGAACCGGCGAGCTGTTGCTGATCGGCGGGGCGCAGGGCACGGGCAAGACGACCATGGCGCTCCAGATGGCGCGCAACGTGGCATCAGGCGGCCAGGCGAACGTCCTGTACATCTGCTTCGAACACGACGAGCAGTACCTGCTCAACCGCCTGATCGCGATGGAATCGGCGCTCGCGCACCTGCCCCACAAGACCGGTGCGATCAAGATCCAGGACGTACGCAAGGAAATCCTCGGCACCTGGATGGCGGAGGGCGAGGCCAGCGCCCAGATGGCCAACAATCCCCGCCTCCGCCCGTCGATGGACCGGATCGCGCGGTACGGCCAGAACCTCTTCCTCATGCGAGGTTCACAGACGGCTTCGACGATCGACAACATCCGCAAGCTGGTCCAGGAGCACCATCGCCTCTCCGGGGACAGGCGACTGGTGGTCTTTGTGGACTACCTCCAGAAGGTGCCGCAGATCCCGGAGCCGGAGAACGAGACCGAGAAGGTCACGTATCTCGTCAACGGCCTCAAGGACATCGCGCTGTCCGAGGACGTCCCGATGGTCTGCATCGTCGCGGCCGACAAGGAGGGCCTCAAGGCGTCGCGATTGCGCAACTACCACCTGCGCGGGTCGTCGGCGATCAACTACGAGGCGGACATCATCCTGATCCTCAACGAGAAGTACCACATCGTGGCCAAGGTCAACATCGAGTTCAATCCGTACCAGGCGCAACGCTTCCGCGACTGGGTCGTGATCTCGGTGGAGAAGAACCGCGGCGGCCAGGACAACGTGGACCTCGAGTTCGAGAAGCACTTCGAGTTCAGCTGCTTCGATCCGAACGGCCGGACGGTGCAGGAAAAACTCATCGAGGAACGCCTCTACAACGACTAGCCGGCGGCTGATGCGGCGCCATCGTTGCGTTGTCGCCTGTGCTCCTCGTTCACGCACGTGTGGCGTGCGCTCGCTGCGGTGCTCGGCTCCGCCTTGCGCTGACGCCACCTGAGCCGCCGGGTTGAGGGTCGCTGATGCGGCGCCATCGCCGCGTTGTCGCCTGTGCTCCTCGTTCACGCACGTGTGGCGTGCGCTCGCTGCGGTGCTCGGCTCCGCCTTGCACTGAACTGGCCGAGCGGCCCCGCGGGCCAGTGCCGGCCCAGGGCCGCGTATTTCGCGGGACGGAGACGGTGAGGCATCGCCCCCCAACCAGCTCGCCTGGATCTCGTTCCCGGACATGATGTTTGACGGTGGCGGCCACGGCCTGCCCGACCGCATAACCGCATCTACGGACTGGTACGGAGAGGCGACCGGCGATCGGGTCGGTCGGGACGCGCGGTCCACGCTCAGGGAGCGCCGCATTCTGGCCGGCTACGCTCGATTCGGGGCGGGTGAACCACGAATCGATCCGTACGAGTCTGGTGCTGACGTTATGCGGAGACTGACCACGCGCACTGGAGTGTCAACGACGTCCTCGTGACTCACAGCCATGCCCTCGGTCACGCTCAAAAGCCGACGCTGCAAGCGTTACCGGAGGGGAGGATCAGTCGACATCGGGGGAGAAGTGCGCGCCGGACTCATGTGGGGCTTGGCCGGGAGAACAGCTGGCTGACATCGAGTTCCGGGCAGCAATGCCCCCCCGGAACGCCGGAACCTCTATCGTGGCGAGGTGCAATCGCCCGGTCCGTACCCGGAAGTCGTCGAGATCGTCGTCGAGATCCCGCGCGGGTCGCGCAACAAGTACGAATTCGATGAGGCCGCGGGCGTCTATCGTCTCGATCGAGTCCTGTCGAGCGCGGTCTTCTACAACTTCGACTACGGGTTTATCGAGGGCACGCGGGCTGGCGACGGTGATCACACCGACGCACTGCTGATCATCGACGAGC
>JANNQZ010000420.1:0-2624 GCA_031401015.1 Chloroflexota bacterium
TATTGAAATTGCGTGCCCGCATCAGGCTTGACACGCGGTTCAGGACGCCCGGCTTGTTGAGGACGACGGCGACCAGCACGTGGCGGCGGGTCGCTCCCCCGCCGGGCAGGGCGCGAGGCGGCGGGGCGCTGTGGGCGGGGCCGGCCGCGCCAGCCGAAGACCGGCCATTGACCTGCGGATCGGTGCTCATTCGTCCGGTCCGCCCCACTTCTCGATCAGGTCGGACAGACCCTTGCCCGCGGGCATCATCGGGAAGACGTTCTGCTCCTCGGCGATCTCGAACCAGATCAGCGCCGGTCCATCGACCGCCTGGGCGGAGCGGATGGCCGTATCCACGTCGCCAGGGGTCCGAGCCCTGAAGGCCGGCACCCCGAACGCGTCAGCGAGCTTTGCGTAGTCCGGCCCGAGCAGGTGTGAGGAATGATAGTTGCCAGCGTAGATGATCTCCTGCCACTGGCGGATCATCCCGAGCTTCTTGTTGTCGAACAGGGCGATCTTGACCGGGATGCGGTCCTGGACCAAGGTCATCAGCTCCTGGAAGGTCATCTGGAAGCCGCCGTCGCCGACAATCGCCCAGGTCTCCCGATCCGGCCGCCCGAGGGCAGCACCCATCGCCGCCGGCACGGAAAAGCCCATCGTTCCCAGACCCCCGGAACTGACATGCGTGTTGGGGTGACGGAACCCGGTATATCGCGCCAGCCACATCTGGTTCTGGCCGACATCGGCGACATAGGTCGCATCGTGATTGGTCAGCTCGCCGATCCGCTCGATGACATAGTCGGCTGAGAGCAGGCCGTCGCGCCAGGCGCCCGATCCGTGCCAGCTCGAGCCAACCGACTCGGCCTTCCATTCCGCCAGCTGCGCAAAGTACTCGGCCCGGGTCGCCGGATCGACGGCGTCGACCATCGGCGTGAGGGCACGCAGGACGCGGCCGGCGTCGCCGACGATGGGCACCTCGACGGCCACGTTCTTGCCGATCTCGGCCGGATCGATGTCGACATGCACGATCCGCGCGTAGGGTGCGTAGGTCCGGACGTTGCCGGTGACCCGATCGTCAAAGCGCATCCCGATGGCGATCAGCAGATCGGCATGCTGGATCGCCCGGTTGACGTGCTTCCAGCCGTGCATCCCCATGTAGCCGTAGGCGAGCGGGTGCGTTTCATCGATCACGCCGATCCCGAGCAGCGTCCATGCCACCGGGATCTGGGTCTTCTCGGCAAAGGCGCGCAGGTCGTCCCAGGCCTCCGCATGGAGGACACCGTGACCCGCCAGGATCACCGGCCGCTGCGCCGCGGCGATCTCGTTGGCCGCCAGTTTCAGCTGCCGACCGTGGCCGTCGAAGTTCGGGCGGAACCCGGGCAACCCGGCCACGATCTCGGCCTCGCTGGGATGCTCCGCCCGGGTCTCCTGCTGGAGAGCGTCCTTGGTGATGTCGATATGGACCGGACCCGGGCGACCGGTCCGTGCGATGTAGAACGCCTCGGCCACGACGCGCGGGAGGTCGTCGGCGTTGCGGACCAGGTAGTTGTGCTTGGTCATCGGCAGGGTGATGCCGTTGATGTCGATCTCCTGAAAGGCATCCTTGCCGATCAGGGCACCGGGCACGTTGCCGGTGATCGCGACCATCGGTATCGAATCCAGGAGGGCGGTCCCGATCCCGGTGACCAGGTTGGTGGCCCCCGGCCCGGAGGTCCCCATGCAGACCCCGACCCGGCCGGTCACCCGGGCATAGCCGTCCGCGGCGTGCGCGCCACCCTGCTCGTGGCGGACCAGGACGTGGCGGAGTTCAGGGTAGTCCCCCAGCACGTCGTAGAGCGGCAGGATGACGCCACCCGGGTAGCTGAAGATCACGTCGACGCCCTGGCGCAGCAATGCCTCGCACAGCACGTCCGCGCCGATCCGGGTGCGCTTGAGGTCACGGCCCTCGTGGAGCATGGACTTGCGGGCGCGCTCGACGGCAGCCGCCTCCGCCGTCCCGTCGTTGGGCACGTGGCTGCGCCGCGCGGGCGGGCGGGCCGGGTCGCCCTTGGTGATCGTCATGGCCCCTGGACCTCCGTGCTGGCTTCAATTCTCGTCGGCGAGAAAGTGAAAGACCCTCGCCATCCGGCGAGGGTCCGTGGTCATCCGTTGTTGCGAGCTAGTGGCGCTCGCCCCTCCGTGATCCTCGGTCCCGCCGGGAGCCGGTAATGAGCTCAAGCAGCCCATCAAGCCCCGGAAGCGAGCGAAGAAGGTCGAGGAGCGATACGCCCGTCAGGCTGGAAGGTTCGATCGGGACATGGACGCGCCGACCATCAGCCGTGATCATCACGGCGACGGGGCGACGGTCTCCACGATCCAACCTGGCCATGGGAGCCTCCACGAGCGATACGACGACGCCGCTCCCGCAGCGTCCCGGCAGTCTAGCAGGGATCGAGTCTTCGTCAACCGCCCGCCGATCGGCACCGTCCGCCGATCGTCACCGCCCGCCGATGGTCTGCCGATGGGCACCCGACGGAGCGGCGCCTTGGCCCGGGTTGGAATTGGCACGTGTCATCGCCGCGTGCCGGGCCTTGCTCCACATCCGTCACGTACCCAGACGATCTCGACACCAGGGCCGGCGACGAGATCCCGCTCAGGCGGGAATA
>JANNQZ010000421.1:0-5530 GCA_031401015.1 Chloroflexota bacterium
CGCTGCCAATACGGCTCGCGACCGATGAAGACCGGGATGGCATTGATGAAGCCGACGCCGGCCTGGAGCGCCTGTTCGACGTACCACTTGGTGGCCTGCTCGCTCCCAACCGGGAGGTAGCTGACCATGACGTCGACCTCGCGCTCCTTGAGGATCCCCACGATATCCGCGGTCGGGCCGGGCGCCTTCTCAATGATCTGGCTCAGGTACTTGCCAAGGCCGTCGTGGGTCATGCCGCGCTCGACGGTGACCCCCATCGGGGCAACCTTCTGGAAGACGAACGTGTTGTTGGGCTTGGTGTAGATCGCCTCGGAGACGTCCACCCCGACCTTGTTCTTGTCGATGTCGAAGGCAGCCACGAACTCGATGTCGCTCACGTGATAGCCGCCCAGATCGACGTGCATCAGGCCCGGGACGAAGTCGTCGACCTTGGCGTTCTCGTAGTAGTAGCGGCCCTGGACGAGGCTGCTGGCACAGTTCCCGACGCCTACGATGGCGACCCGGATCTTGCCGTCCTTGCGCCGTCCGGCACCGGCCCATGTGTTGGTCGGAGTCGCGCCGGTCGTGCTCGACTTGCCGTTGCTGCCGTTCTTGCTCACGTTTCGTTCTCCGTGCTTCTTACTGGGTCTGGGTGGGGGTGGATTGACGTTTGGCCTGGCTGCGGACATGCAGGATCCGCTGACTCGTGGTGAGGGTGGCGCCCACGGTGATCACCGCGAGTGCCAGCATGAGGATGTAGATGCCAGGCGGGAATGCCGCGCCACCCGCGCCGTCCACGAGGTCCGGGCTCGTGCCGAACAGGCCTGCGACGATCAGACCGAGGCTCAGGATCACGAGCCGGACCTCGCGCGGCATGATCCCGATCGCGGCCATGCCGGTCCCGCTGGTGAAGCCGAGGCCCTCCGACTTCGCGCGCGTGTAGCTGACCATGACGGCCGACGCCATGGCCGCGGCAGCGAGAACCGTCCCGTTAAGGATGCCGAGCTCCTGGAAGCCAACCACCAGGCCGACATAGACGATGACCTCCCCGGCCCGGTCGAAGACCGAGTCCATAAAGGCGCCGAGGTTGCTGACCTTGCCGGTAGCGCGGGCGAGCGTGCCATCGAACAGGTCGAGGACGCCGCCGAACAGGATGACGAGACCGCCGGCCGTCCACTGCTGCTGCGAGACGAGAACGGCGCCAGCGACCGTGATCGCAAAGCCGATCAGGGTCAGCGCATCAGGCGTCAGGCCCAGCCGACCCATACCGAGCGCGACCGGCTCGAAGACCTTCTTGATCCGGGCTCGGGAATCGTTCGAGATCGTCATCAGCCGGCCGCAAAGCCCAGGACGGCCCGCTCCCGGGCGGCGAACTCCGCGAACGCTTCGCCGCGTAGCCGACAAACGGTCTCGCGGCCATTCCGCCTGGTCTCAATGACACCCGCGGCGCGCAGGCGGCCAAGGTGCCACGAGACGAGCGGCTGTGAGAGCGCGACATGCGCCGTCAACTCGGCAACCGTTGCGTCGCTCTCAGCCAGGCGGCGCACGATGCGGAGCCGGTTCACGTCAGCCAGTGCCTTGTGGAAGACTCGCAGCTGGCGCAGTTCCTCAGGCTGGGCGACGGCGGCAGCGATCGTACTGCGGACCCGTGCGGGCGATGGGGACAGGGCGGCGACTCCCATGGCAACAGCGGCCGTGGTCGCATCAACCACGGTTTATATCAATTCGCGTTGATGCTAGGCGGCGTCAGCCGAGCTGTCAAGACAGGACGGGTCAGGCTGTGGACGGGTCAGGCTATTTCACGCACGCCCGGATCCCGGACTCCAGCCTGGTTGGTGTACGCGACAGGCCTGGGTCGGATCCTTCAGCCGGGTTGGTGTCGCCGGCCGGTTCTCGTCGAAACGCGTCGCGGGTGCCAATGACCCTGGAGGCATCGACCGATCCCTGGGCCGATCCGTCGCGTACGCCAACCCCATTGGCATTCCGGTCGACCTCCCCCCCGACACTCGATGAGCCTACGGTCCTCGAGCTGGCGCGCTGCACCCTGGGCCTTCCCGAACTCATGCACTGCGGCCCGAGAACAGGCCATTGATGAGGCGCAGTCCACGAGAACCTTCGTCCCGGCCGGTTCCGTCGCTCGGAGTTCGAACCGCACCGGGTGCTACTCTCGGTCGGAAACGGGAGTCCTCAGCTTGTCCTTCCGAACGCGCGACGTTGACGTGATCGTCGTTGGGCTCGGCGTGCTTGGCGCGTCGGCGCTCTGCGAACTGGCGCGCCACGGGGTCGATGTCGTCGGCATCGAGCAATATCAGCCGGGCCACGCCAGTGGTTCCTCGCACGGCCGGTCGAGGGCGCTCCGGTTCCTGTACGACAGGCCGGGCTATCTCGAGCTGCTCGCCCTCGCGCTCGACGCCTGGACAGATCTCGAGGCCGCCACCGGCCGGCGGCTGTATTGGCCGTGCGGATCGCTCTTCTTCGGCCGCCCACGCAACCCGCAGCTGGCTGCAAGTCTTCGCTTCTCCGAGACCCACGGCGTCGAGGTCCAGCGGCTCGCTCCAAACGAACCGGCGCGACGCTGGCCGTCCTTCGCCTTGCCGGCGGGTCACGAGGGGGTCTCGCCATGACCGGGATCTCTCGCCATCCGATCGAGTCGTTTCGGCTCGACCGATTCGCCGACAATGGCGTCGGCGCCGAAGCCCAAATCCACGAACGGAGCGATCCATGACGTATTCGAATCCATTGCTCGCGCGTTGGCGGGCCGGCGAGGCGACATTCGGCTTATGGGCGATGACCGCCAATCCGACGCAAGGCGAATACGCGGCCTCCATCGGGACCGACTTCATCCTGTGGGACATGCAGCACGGACTGGTCGCCGACCCGGACCTCGCCGGTCTCTTCCGGTCCGTCCTGGGAAGCCCGGTGGTGCCGCTCGTCCGGGTCGGGGCGAACGATCCGTTGCTGATCGGGCGCGCCCTGGATGCCGGCGCGGCGGGGGTCGTCGTACCGCTCGTCAACACGCCGGACGAGGCGGCGGCCGCGATCGCCGCCTGCCGCTTCCCGCCCGCGGGGTCGCGGTCGTTTGGGCCGAATCGGGTGACGCTCGTAACCGGGACGCTCGACCCGCGAATCATTGAGGACGTGGCCTGCATCGTCATGGTCGAGACGGCCGTCGGCCTGGCCAACGTAGAGGCGATCGCCTCGATGCCTGGCCTCGACGCGATCCTGATCGGTCCGTCCGACCTGGCGCTCGGGCTGGGGCTGGCGCACGATGACCGGGGCGAATCGCACCGGGCGGCCGTGAGCCGGATCCTGCAGGCTTGCCGCGACCACAGCATCGCCGCCGGGATCGTCCTCGGTTCAGGCGCGGATGCTCGAACGCACGCCGACATGGGCTTTCAGTTCATGAATGTCGCCTCGGATGTCGGCCTGCTGGCGGCGGGTCTCGGTCGAGAGTTGCGCGCCGCCCGCGGGGAGTGAGCCGGGGGACGACTGGGACGGTCGCCAGCCCCGACCCGTCCAGCACTGCCCGACCTGACCCTCCACGCTCCCGTCCGCCCGACCCCACCTACACTCTCGAAGTGGACCGACGCTCGGCTTTGGTGCTTCTGGCCGTCTTCGGGACGGGGGTGTTCCTGGCCGGCCTCGAGCTGATGGTGACGGCGGTCGCGCTGCCCTCGATCCTGCTCGATCTGGCCGACCCGACCGGGGCGTCGGCCTGGGTCGAGCTGCGCAAGGCGAGCTGGATCATCAACGGCTACCTGCTGGTCTACATCCTGACCATGCCCCTGGCCGGCCGGCTGGCCGACATGTGGGGCGCCAGACGGCTGTTCATGGGCGCCCTCGGGGTGTTCATCGTGGGATCCACCCTGGCCGGGGCCGCCCAGGATCTCGACCAGCTGATCGCGGCCCGCCTGATCCAGGGCGCGGGCGGTGGCGTCCTCGTGCCGGTTGGTACGGCCGCCGCGTCGCACTTGTTCCGGAGAGGCGCGCGCCCGCGAGCGCTCGGCGTGATCGGTGCCCTCACCTTCCTCGGCATGGCGGCCGGACCCGTCGTCGGAGCGGCGCTTCTGGGCTCACTGCATCCTGAATATGTCCTGAGTGTCCTCGATCGGGACAGCGGACTGGCAGCCGTGCTCGCTCCAGCATGGCGCTGGGTCTTCTATCTCAACGTCCCGATCGGGATCTCGGCGCTGGCTCTCGCGTGGGCAGCTTCGCCCGGCTGGGAGACCCCTCGGCGCGTGGGCCGGGTGGATGCCCTGGGTGCGTTCTGGTTCGGGCTTGCGCTGGTCGCCGGCCTGATTGGCCTGACCCTGGTCGGGAGCCGCGAGGTCGCCGGAACGTCGGCGGACCCGGCCACGGTGACCGTCATCCTTCTCGCGGTGGCCACCGTCGCGACGATCCTGACCGTGATCCGTGGTCGGCGGGTGCTCGACCCGTTCCTGGACCCGCACCTGTTCCGCAGCCTGACCTTCAGCTCCGCGGCACTCGTGTCGCTGCTCACCGGCTACGGGTTCGCCACGGCGATCATTGGCGGCGCGGTCTTCGTCGATCGCGTCATCTACGGCGGGCCAGATGTCCAACGCCTGGTGCTCGGGGCGCTGGCAGGTGCGACCGCGCTCGGTGCTCTGGCATCGGGGTTCATGGTTCGGGTGGTCTCGCTGCGTCTCGTGACTGTTGTTGGCCTGGCGGCCAGCGTCGTGGCGTTGCTGCTCATGGCCTCCTGGGACACCACCGTCCGGGTCGAGACCGTGGCCCTCGCGCTCGGCGCCTATGGGTTCGGCTTCGGCCTGACCGTTACGCCACGGTCCACGGCGGCGGTCGAAGCGGCCGGCCGGAATGCGTTCGGCGTCGCCTCGGCGGTGGTCACCGTGGCGCGGATGATCGGGATGGCCGTTGGGTTGGCGATCCTGACGGCGTATGGCTCCACGACGATCGACCGCCTGGCCGACGACATCTACGCGACACCGACCGCCTATCTCGAGCTCATCCCGGAACGGCTCCGGGATCGTCCGTTCCGCGACTCGTTCGTAGTCCAGGCACTGGAGGAGTGGGTCGCTCAGGAGGCCGCCCGGATCATGGTCGGGCTCTTTGCCGTCGCCGCCGCGATCACCGCCGCGGCCGTGGTGCCGTCACTGGCCCTCGGCGGCCGGGTCGGGCCACGGACGGGTATGCTGGCCCGCGACCCAGCCACGGCCGACGTGTCGGACGAGGAGGGCGCCACGAATGCCATGGGCACGACTGGTTCCAACCCACTGGGAGGATGTGACACCGATGGCCGTGAGCCAAGCGAACCCGGTATCGCGCTCTGAGGTGCCGGGCCCGGCTGGCCCGGGCGATGCCCGCCGAGTTGACGCGCGCCTCCGCTCCACGGCCCGGATCCGACAGGCGGCCTCGTGACGCCGAGCGCGGTCCGGGTCGTCGCGATCCAGGCCGGCGAACTGGTCGAACTGATCGGCGACGCGGCGGTGACCGGCCTGACGGACCTGCTCGGGGCGCCTGGGGCCGCCGTCTGGGTCGACCTGATCTCCCCGAGTCCGGACCTCGCGCTCCA
>JANNQZ010000422.1:0-13179 GCA_031401015.1 Chloroflexota bacterium
CCCCGACCCCCGCCCCCAACCAGCTCCGTTACTCCCGGTCACGATCGCGTGCAGAGCGAGGCCCCCTCCCACGCCTGACCCCCGCCTCGAGCCCGAAACGTGACCCCCAGTCACGAACCACACGTGAGCGAGCCCCCGACCCCCGCGTCGAACCCGGA
Organism: Chloroflexota bacterium; assembly: GCA_031401015.1. Classification (GTDB taxonomy): domain Bacteria; phylum Chloroflexota; class Limnocylindria; order Limnocylindrales; family CSP1-4; genus SPCO01. Next base: position 159 of record JANNQZ010000422.1, read on the forward strand.
CCGCGACTCCCAGTCACGAACCTGTGGCGCGCGAGCCCCCGACCCCCGCTTGACCTCGACGATCGACGAGGCGTCCACGTGCTGATGACGGCACACAGCCTGCCGAGGCGAGTGGCCGAGCAGGAACCGGAATACCTCGAGCAGCTGCGCACCACCGCGCATGCCGTCGCATCGAAAGCCGGGCTGTCGAGCCTCGATTGGACCTTCTGCTGGCAGAGCGCCGGTCACGAACCGGGCGAATGGATGAAGCCGGACTTCGCCGACCTCATGCCTGGGATCGCCGCGTCAGGCGGAAGTGCCGTGCTCGTCGTCCCGGTTCAGTTCCTCGCCGACCACCTGGAGATCCTCTACGACGTTGACGTGGGCGCGCGTGAGCAGGCAGAGCATCACGGACTGACGTTTCGCCGGATCGAATCGCTCAACGCCGAACCCGATTTCGTCGAGGCGCTGGCTCATGTCGCCCGCCACACGCTGCGAGCGTAGCCCTCGATCCGTCGTCAATCCGGCGCGCTGCGCCGCCGGATCTCCGCGCTGATCGCCGGGACGATCTGGTGCAGATCACCGATCACCGCGTAGTCGGCGACGCCCATGATCGGCGAGTCCGGGTCGGTGTTGATGGCCAGGATCCGCTTCGCCGCCTTGCAGCCCACGATGTGCTGGATGGCGCCACTGATGCCGCAGGCCACGTAGAGGTCCGGGGCGATCCGCAGCCCGGTCTGGCCGACCTGGTCGCTGTGGGGCCGCCACCCGTTGCTGGTCACGACACGGGATCCGCCCACGGCGCCGCCAAGCAGCCCGGCCAGCTCTTCGAGGATGCCAAACCCCTCCGCGCTCCCGACCCCACGCCCGCCGCTGACGACGACCTTCGCGTCGGCGAGTGAGATGGCCCCGCCCTTCGGGGCTTCGTGCCCGGTGACCCGCCCGACGAGATCCCGGTCATCCACGGAAGGTTCGAACCTGACGACCGAAGCCGCCGGCGCGCCCCCTGGGGCGCCCCCCGATTCATCGACGGTAATGACATGCGGGGCAACCGTCAGCAGCTGGACGTCGGCGCGCAGCTCGGCATCTTCCAGGAGGCTGCCGGCCCAGCGCTGACGGGTCAGATGCCACGGATCACCCTGGGTTGCCGCGACGGTGACATCCACCACGTTTGCGGCCATCGGGCGTCCGGTCCTCGCCGCGACGTGGGCGAGGACCTCGTTGCCGCGCTCGCTGCCACCGGCGATCACCGCCACCGGTCCGCGCGCCACGATGAGTTCGACGATCGCGACCGCCCACGCAGCGGGCGCGTACGCGCCTAGTCGGGGGTCCTCGACCACATGAGCGGTCCGAACGCCCTGCTCACCGAGGCCGGCCCCAACTCCGGCGGCGTCAGCCCCGAACAGAACCGCCTCGACCTCGGCGCCCGCGGCTGCGGCCAGCGAGCCCGCCAGGACGAGCGCCTCTCTCGAGAGCCGATCGGCCTCGCCGGCGGCATGCTCGACGAAGACCAGGATGCCGCTCATGCCACCGGGCCTCGGCTCATGAGGCCAGCACGCCGATCCGCTCCAGCAGGTCCACGACGGCCGACGCCGCCTCCGGCCCACGGCCCAGGATCTCGACGGGCGCACCCTCCGCCTCCGGCACCCGAAGCCCGAGTTTGACGGGACCGGTCCGCGACCATGCCGGCGTCAGACGCTCGATCTCCTTGCGCTTCGCCCGAAGCCGACCGGGCACGGACGGATAGCGCGGCAGGTTGAGCCCTTCCTTCACGGACACGACCGCCGGGAGCGGGACCTCGCAGGTCTCCCAGCCGCCGCCCGGCGCCTCACGTCGCGCCACGACCATCCCGTCGCGAACGGTCAGCGACTTGATCCCCGACACGATCGGCCGCCCGAGCGCCACGGCCACCCGAATGCCGACCTGGAAACCGCCCGTGTCGGCGGCCTCTGTCCCGAAGATCAGGAGGTCAAACGGCGCGTGCGAGGCCTCCTGGGCGCGCACGGCTTCGACGATCGCGGACGCGGTCGCGACCGGATCGAATTCGCGCCCGTCGGTCTCGAGCAGGATCGCCCGGTCGATCCCAACCGCCATCGCGTCGCGCAGCTGCTCCTCTGCCGCGATCGGGCCGAGCGTCAGAACGGCGGTCGATCCACCCTGGGCCTCAACGATCCGGACGGCCTCCTCGACCCCGCATTCCTCGTGAGGGCTGATGGTGAAGCCGAGGTAGCGCGTGTCGATCTCCTGGCCGTGCGGGGTCAGCGTGATCCGGCCGCCGGTCGCGGGCACGCGTTTGACGCAGACGAGGATTTCCACCAGCCCCCCTCAGCTCCGGATCCGGGTGTTGTCCGGATCGAACAGCGGCGTCGCACCGGCGACGGCCACCGAGACCGGGTAGCGCTCCCCGAAATACTCGACGAGGAGTCTGGTCCCGGCGACCGCCTGCTCGGGCGGCAGGTACGACATCAGCAAGTGCTTCCCAAGCGATGGGCCAGAGCCTGCACTCGTGACATAGGAGCGCCGACCCTTGGCATCGACCAGGGACGCACCGTCGTTGGTCAGGATCGGTTCGCGCCCCAGCATGTACCGCTTCACGCCACTCGACGATGTCGGGTCGTCCAGCGTCAGCGTGCAGAGGGTTGCCACCGGCGGCCTCGATCGCTGCTCGAGATAGGCATCCTTGCCCACAAAGTCGGCGTCCTTGACCGTCGGGCGGGCCATCCCTGCCTCGACGAGGTTGAAGTCGAGCTCCAGCTCCGCCCCGTGCGCACGGTAGCCCTTCTCCAGGCGCCCGGTGACCGCGTACATGCCGATCCCCGCCGCCACCATGCCGTGCGCGGCGCCCGCCTCCCAGATCGTGTCCCAGACCCGCAGCCCCTGCTCGATCGGGACGTAGATCTCCCAGCCGAGCTCGCCGACATAGCTGATCCGCGACGCGAGCGTCCGGACGCCGTTGATGTCCACCGCCTTCGAGCTGAGGAACGGGAAGCCGGCGTGGCTGACGTCCGCCGAGGTCACGCCCGCCAGGATGTCGCGCGCCCGCGGCCCCCATAGCCCGATCGTCGTCCAGCTGCTCGTCGCGTCGAAGAGCTGCGCTGACCCATCCGCTGGCAGGGCATCGGTGAAGATCTTCTTGTCGCGCATCCCCATTCCACCGCCGGTCACGACGCGGAACCGGTCGTGGGCGAGTCGCATGACCGTCAGGTCCGCCAGGATCCCCCCGGCCTTGTTGAGAAGCGGCGTGTAGACGGTCCGTCCGGGGGCAACGTCCACCTTGGCCACGCACAGCCGCTCGAGGTAGGCGCACGCGCTCGGCCCCGTCACGTCGAAGATGACGAATGCCGACAGGTCCACCATGGCCGCCCGATCGCGCATGGCCAGGTGTTCGGCGTTGATGATCGGCGACGACCAGCGTGCCTCCCACTCGCCGGCCCGCGGCATCACCCGGTCGCCGTACTCAGCCAGCAGCCGCTCGTTGGCGCCATACCAGTATGGGCGCTCCCACCCGGCGGCCTCGAAAAAGACGGCCCCCAGCGCCTTCTGGCGCTCATACGCCGGCGAGAGGCGGATCGGCCGGTTCGACTCCCATTGTTCCGCCGGGTGAACGATGCCGTAGGTCTTGTTGAACCCCTCCGCGGTCCGGGCGCGGATGTGCTGCTCGGTCTTGTGATGCTCGTAGAAGCGGGCGATGTCGGAGCCGTGCGGATCGATCTCGGGCTCTCCGGTCGTCATCCATTCGACCACGGTCTTGGCGATCCCCGGCGCCTCCTTGATCCAGATCGCCGCGGCCGACCAAAGCCCCTGGACCTCCGGCGTCTCGCCGATGATCGGGTTACCGTCCGGCGTAAGCGACAGGACCCCGTTGATGGCGTGGCGGATGCCCACGGTCTCGTCGCCGAGCACCTCCGGGACCAGCTCGAGCGCCTGCTCCATCTGGAGCTCGAAGTCATCCTGGGTGAAGGGGAGCTCGGTCGGTGAGAGCGCCGACGCGGCGATCGAGGGGATGTCGTCGGGGGCAATGTGGATCGTCCGATGGGCGTAGGAACCAACCTCCAGGTCTCCGCCGTGTTGGCGTTCGTACATGTTCGTATCCATGTCGCGCACGATCGGGAACTTGATCTCGCCGACCGTATCGGCGAAGCGCGGGACGGGGCCGACGCTGATCATCTGGTGGACCGCCGGGGTGAGCGGGATGGACGCCCCGGCCATCCTCGCGATCCGGGGACTCCAGACACCGCAGGCGATGACCACGACATCGGCGGCGATGGTTCCCTCGTCCGTCCGGACCCGCCGGATCTTGCCGTTTTCGACGTCCAGGCCGGTGACCTCCACGCCCGCGGCGATGGTCAGGGCGCCCATCTCCTGCGCGCGCTCGCGCATGATCGTGCCCGCCCGGAGCGAGTCCACGACGCCGACGCTTGGTGTATGGAAGCCGCCGAGGATGACCGTCTCGTCAAGGAATGGGACGAGCGCCTTGACCTGTGCCGGGGTCAGTAGCTCCGATTCGATCCCCCACGACCGCGATGACGCCATCCGGCGCTGGAGTTCCTGCATCCGCGCCGGCGTTCGGGCAACCTCAATCCCGCCGCTCTGCGTGAAGACCCCAAGTTCGCGGTACTGGCGGACGCTATCGAGCGTGAACGCCGTCATTTCCTTGCTGTGGTCCGTCGGGAAGATGAAGTTCGAGGCGTGTCCGGTCGAGCCGCCGGGGTTGGGCAGCGTGCCCTTGTCGATCAGGACGATCTCCCGCCAGCCGGCCAGCGCGAGGTGGTAGGCCATGCTGTTGCCGACGATCCCGGCGCCGATGACAACAACGCGTGCCCGTTCCGGAAGCGCGCTCATACCGAACTTCTCTCCTCTAATAGGCCCTGTGCTGGGCGGGCGAAGTGACGCGGGGGTGTGGGTCGAAATCGTAACGTGCCGGCCGCATCCGGGAGTAGGCTGCCGGATGTCGCCTTGTTGGTGTTGCGACGCGCCTTGACAATTCGACGGACAAGGTATGACATCGGGTCGCGCTACTACGTGGTGCGATATATGGAGGTAGCCGAGTGGGCGGGATCGTGATGACAGCGTCGCGCATCGCGTGGCTGGTCACCGGCAGCGCGTGGGCTGCCAGATCACTCCTCGAGTTTGCCCACCCCGAATACTGGAGTCCGGAAACCACGCTCGATTACGTCGCCGTATGGCTGTTCACCATCTGCCTCTTGTTGCTTGCCCCGACAGTCCTGTTCATCGGGCGGCTCGCCTCGACAGGTTCGGTCATGGCGGTCGCGGCCGTCGTCGCGATCGGGGCCGCGACAGCCGGCGGCGCGAACGCCATCGAGGACGGGTTCGGCGTGAAAGCCCTTGGGACCCTCTACGTGATCGGCTCGCTCACCGCGTGGCTTGGGCTGCTGCCGCTGGCGGTGCTGTTTCATAGAGCAGGTTTTGCGCGCCTCTCCGGGCTCATCGTTGCGCTCATGCTCGGCCTCATGCTGGTCAACGCAGCCGGTGGGCTCATCGTCCTCGGTGTTCTCGGCGGTCTCGCCGTTGCTCCCAGGTGGTTTACCCTCAGGCGCCCGGCACCGAGCCCGACCGTCGTCGACGGCAAGGCGGCCTGACCCATCTGAACAAATGGTCGTCGAAGGGATCCAGCTGAAATGAAGGCGCCTCGGGGACCGAGGCGCCTTCTTCACGTCGTCCGATCATCCGAATCTATTCGGACGGGATCTCCGAGTGGATCGCATCCAGGTCGACGCCCTGCGAGCGACGGTAGAGCCGCGCAGCCACGTACAGCAGCGCCGCGGCCCCGTACAGAACGCCAAGGAAGATGATCGAATTGGTATTGCCGACGCCGATGCCGTACAGCGGGTCGAAGAACCACGCGTGGATGACCAGGGCGAGGATGATCGAGGTGATCAACCCCGCGCCGCTGATGACCAGCTTGAGATGGGCTACCGGCGAGTTGTCGAAGATCCTGGGCTTGTACCAGGGCAGGATGGCCGCAGCCACGGTACTGCCCAGGAAGGTCACCGCGATCACCAGGGTCGCGTCCAGCGTGAGCGCCCGGAAATCGAGCGAGTAGGCGTAGATCACGCTCACGATGACCGACGGAACCATGATGTAGAGCAGCGCCATGATCGGCACGGCGCGGCCCTCGGAGACGCGCGCCGCACTCTCGGGCAGGATCCGATCAAAGGCCGCGGCGAAGATCATCCGGGTGGACGACAGGAACAGCGTCCCCGACCAACCCAGGAACCAGGCGCCGAACAGCACCACCATCCCAATCTGGAAGATCGTGTTGTCCACCAGGTACGAGACGATCAACGGCGGGTAGCTCCAGATCGGAACCGTCGGGTCACCTGTGTAGCCGTAGAAGTAGTTGATGAAGTTGACGTTGGTCGCGTTGAAGAACAGCCAGCCGAAGGTCTTGGCGGCCAGCACCACGAACGCGATGGCCAGGACCGCGGTAACCCAGATGCCGCCGAGCATCCCGCGCAGGACCTTGCGGAAGTCACCCGAACCGCGGACCTCTCCGTACAAGGTGGAACCCCAGTTCGGATAGAGGATCCAGAACATCATGAACGGGATCATCGCCAGGGTCGCGGTCAGCGTTGCACCCATGTCCTCGCCCATCGAGAAGGGCTCCAGCGACCCGACGTAGCCATCGTTGGCGGCGGCGTTGGCGATCGTGGCGTCGTAGGCGCCCTGCACTCCGAAGAGCGAGAGGTTCGCGCGATCGAACGCCGCCTGGAAGTCCGCCTGCGAGGAGACCAGCATCAACACGATCATGATCGCGAAACCGAGCAACCCGGCCCACAGGCACCACTTCTGGATGCGCGCGTAGCCCGCCATCCCGAGTGCGACCAGGCCGGATGTCAGGACGATCGTGACGATCGAGACGAACAGGATGCCGCTGTCCGACGAGAAGAAGGTGAGAGCGTCGCCCATGCCCAGCAGGGCGGCCAAGGGCTGGAAGAATTCCAGATTGAGAATGGCGCCATAGATCGGCGCCCACATCGCCAGGATGAACCACCAGCCGGTGGCCGCCAGGACGAACCCGATCCCGCCCTTGAGCCGGCCGATCAGACCGCCACCAGCGAGGCCGACAACGCCCGCGACCAGCGCCACGGTACTGTCCATTCCGGCCGCCTGGGCGACGAGATAGCCCCCCGCCCCGCCCACCACGGCACCAGTCACGATCCCGGGGATCCCGTCGAGCACCCGGCTCTGCCAGACGTAATCGCCACCGGCGCGGGGCATCGCGGCGATCAAGCCCGAGTAGGCCACCGCCAGGAACGTCACCGCGATCGCTGCCAGCAGGATCGACAACACCGGCGAGGCCGTGGGGACGTAGGCGAACACCGCCAGGCTGTAGAACATGCCCAGCGTGACGAGGTTGACCGACATGAACGAATAGGTGAATGCGTCAAAGCCTGACCAGCCCTTGACGAGCCCCGTCGCGTTCCGCAGAAAGAGCGACGGTGCGGTGCCAACTCCGGATGCCATAAATCCCTCCTATCTCCTCCAGTGCCAAGCCCGGCGGATCGGGCGTTCAGCCGAAGGCGGCCGCGAGCCCGTGAGCGAGCGCACTTGTGGTGCGTGAGCGAGCGCGCGGAGCGGCCAACGCACGGCTGGACGCGCGAGGCGTCGGGCGCTAACCGTTGATCAGCAGATAGCGCTTCACCTCGCCTTTCTTCGGGTCGAGGTCAACCACGGCGGCCTGGAGCACGCCGTCCTCGTATGAGCTACCGGGATTGACCGCGAGGGTCCGGCCCACCTTGACCGCACCCTTGCCCTCATGAATATGGCCGTGCAATGAAAGTGGCGGCCCGTAGGCCAGGATCGCTTCACGAACCGCCTTCGAACCCACCGGGACCAGCGCCTGCCCGCCTGAAACGTAGTTCATGTCAGCATCGAGTTTGGGGGCGCTGTCGAGGTTGGAGCCGTACGGTGGGGCGTGGAAATTAAAGATCGCCCGATGCGGGTCGGGGACCTGGGCCACCAGCCCATCGATCCGCTCGCGGAGCTCCGGCTCCGGCAGCTCCCGGAATGTGTTCCAGGGCGTCGGGTTGGCCCAGCCCGTCGAGACGAGCGTGAAGCCCTCGAGCGCGATCGTGTTGCCTTCGCCAAGTTCGATCTGCGAGGCGCGCTCAATGATGGGGTCGATCTCGAACATGTCGTCGTTGGCGGGCGAGACGACGCAACGGATCCCGGACCCCGCGAGCCGTTCGTCACCCAGCGCCATCCAGCGTTCGACGCTGGCCAGCATTTCCGCCTTGAACCGTGCGTCGACGAGGGTCGCATCCGCGGCCCACGCCTCAACTTCGTCGCGGGTCAGGCGAACTGGGTAGTAGCCGCGGTCACTGATCCGCCTTTCCATCGCACGGAGTTCGTCTTCCGTCGTGAGCGTGTGCTGCTGGCCCTGGAGCTCCAGCGTCCAGCCACTGCCGTCAGCGACGATCGGGACCATCGCCTTGCCGGTCATGTCGCCGCCCATGATCAGGACGTCCGCCTTGTGGAACTTCCCGGCATTGAGGAACTTGCGCCAACAGACGTCGGACCCATGGATGTCGGTGGCGAAGAAGATCCTCACTAGGCCCCGTGCCCCATCTCCTCGGGCTCCTGAAACCACGAGGTGCGCTCGCCAACCTTCGCCCGCAGCCGCCACATGGTGGACTTGGGGGCGTCGTGGATTGCCCCGCGCAACGCCGAGACCTGGTCGGCCGGGTCGAACAGGATCGCGCGCCCGTTGTTGAGGTCGAGATCCTCCGGCGTGAGCTCTACTGCGAGATATTGATCGAGGGTCGCGAGGTTCCCGGTCACGGTCCGCCACCAGCCCCAATCGTTCGAGGTGAACGAAAGAATTCGGGGCAGGTTGATCACGCCCTGACCGTGGCGGGAGTCCGCGGCCCCGTCGTCGGCACCCAGCGGGTGCTCGGCAAGCAGCACCAACGCATCGAGGACGTCCTTCCGATTGATCTTGACCACCTGGAGCTTGGACAGCAGCAACTCCGCCAGCGGGAGCGTAGGGGTGGACGCAGCAAGGCGGCTGCCGAATTCGAAGCGGTGGCACATCTCCAGGTTGTCAACCAGCACATCGACCGGCCGGCGGCGCGGCTCGTCGACGAAGTAGGCCTGCTTGCCGCCAAACAGGGCGTTGTGCCGCTTGTCCGGCGTGTAGCCCTCGGTCGCCAGGAGCTCATAGAAGGCGCCGCGGTCACGCGATCGCGTGGCGAAGTCCAGGTCCACCTCCACGCGTCGGGTCCGGGCGGGCCAGTCCGGGGCATGGGCTCGAATGGCCATCCCGCCCATCAACCGCACCTGGAGACCCCGCGCCGAGGCGAGCTCCACGACACGTAGCGACTCGGCAAGCGGGTCCGCGAGCGTCCGGGCGTTGGCTTCGACGCCAGCCCAAGCGGTCATCGACCAGTCCCTCCTCCGGCGCCCGAGATCGGCGGACGCACAGTCGGGGGAGTATAGGCCGCAGCAATAGCAAACGAACACCCCGACGACACGGCGTTAACAATATTTGGCCACGCTCTTGACGCCCGCCTCTGCGGGTTGTCCAATGGCAGGCGCAGACCGAGCGACCGACCCCAGGGGGCAGAGGAGGCCCCAGGGAGCTCCGGCCTCGGCGCGTTCGACCCATCAAGCCAACGCATGGAGGAGTCAGTCTTGTCCAATCAGCGAACCGCGACGCGCGTCGCGGGTGTCCTGTTTGCCGCGATGTTCGTGTTCGCGGCGTGTTCAACCCCGGCCGCCTCGACAGCCCCAACGGATGCCCCACCGGCAGCCGACCCAATGGCAGACCTCATCGCCGCAGCCAAGGCCGAAGGCGGTCTCACCACCATCGCCCTGCCTCACGACTGGTGCAACTACGGCGAGACCATCAGCACCTTTACGGCCAAGTACGGGATCCCGATCCAGGAGCTCGATCCGAACGCCGGCTCAGGCGATGAGATTGAAGCGATCAAGGCCAACAAGGACAACCCCGGGCCCCAGGCGCCGGATGTCATCGACGTCGGTCTTGCCTTCGGTCCGACCTCAAAGGCCGAGGGACTCGTCGCGAACTACAAAGTCGCGACGTGGGACACGATCCCGGCCGACGCGAAGGACGCCGACGGGGCCTGGTACGGCGATTACTACGGCGTGCTCGCGTTCGAAGTGAACACCGCCATCGTCAAGAATATCCCGCAGGACTGGGCCGACCTGCTCAAGCCCGAGTACAAGGGTCAGGTCGCGCTCGCCGGTGACCCGCGGGCGTCCAACCAGGCCATCCAGGCCGTCTTCGCGGCCGGGCTCGCCAATGGCGGCTCGCTCGACGACGCCCAGGCAGGCCTGGAGTTCTTCAAGCAGCTCAATGACGCGGGCAACCTCGTGCCGGTCATCGCCACCGCGGCCACGGTCGCTGCCGGCGAGACGCCGATCACCATCCGCTGGACCTACAACGCACTGTCAAACCGCGATAGCACCGCTGCCAGCGGCGGCCCGGCGATCGAGGTCGTGGTGCCCAAGTCCGGACGGTTCGCCGGCGTCTACGTCCAGGCCATCAGCGCCTACGCTCCCCATCCAAACGCCGCCAAGCTGTGGATGGAGTTCCTGTACTCCGACGAAGGCCAGAACATCTGGCTGAAGGGCTACTGCCATCCGATCCGCTACACGGATCTCGTTGCCCGCAACGCGGTTCCCGCGGACCAGTTGGCCAAGCTCCCTGACGTCGCAGGGGCCGTCTTCCCATCGCTCGCCCAGCTCGACGCCGCCAAGACGCTCATCACCGGGCAGTGGGATACCGTCGTCGGTGCGGACGCAGGCGGAAAGGCCCCGTAGCTCTCGACCGGAGGAGTTCAGGAACCATCGACACACGAATTAGCCGTCAACCAGGGTCCTCGACCGTGATCGATGGCTGAAGGCATCACGTCATACGGGCCGGGCGCGCCTCAGGTGCGCCCGGCCCGCCGCGGCTCCGGCTGGGCCTGGCTCGGCCTCCTGCCGTTCTTCATCTTCTCGTTCGCGTTCATGTTTCTGCCGGTCGCGTTCCTGGTCATCGGTAGCTTCCTCAATAGCGACGGCCAGGTCACGGTCCAGAATTATGCCGATCTCTCGACGGGGATCATCCCCGGCGCGTTCGCCCTGAGCATCGAGATCAGTCTTGTCACCGCGATCGGCGGCGGGGTCTTTGGCTTCATGCTGGCTGCCGCGGTGATCCTGGGCGGGCTTCCAAAGTTTCTGCGGACCGCGCTGATGACCTTCTCCGGTGTCGCCTCCAATTTCGCCGGCGTGCCACTCGCATTGGCCTTCATCTTCACGCTGGGTCAGCTCGGGTTCCTGACCGTCATCCTCAGGGAGCTTGGGGTCGACATCTACGGGTCCGGCTTCACGCTCTACAACAAGATCGGGCTGGAGCTGGTCTACATGTACTTCCAGTTCCCCCTGATGATCCTGATCATCGCCCCGGCGATTGACGGGCTGAAGCGCGAATGGCGCGAAGCCGCCGAGAACGCTGGCGCGTCTGGCGCGCAGTACTGGCGCCATGTCGCCCTGCCGATCCTTGCGCCGTCGATCCTGGGCACCATGATCCTCCTCTTTGGCAACGCCTTCGGAGCGCAGGCGACCGCGTTTCAGCTGACCGGCGGAACACTCAACATCGTGACCCTGGTCATCAGCTCCCAGATCCGGGGCGATGTGCTCCACAACCCGGGACTCGGCTACGCCACCGCCATGGGGATGGTCGTGATCATGGGGATGTCCATCGCGCTCTACTCGGTTCTGCAGCGCAGGTCGGAGCGCTGGCTCCGATGAGACGGTTCGGCGCACCGTGGGCATGGGTCGTCTTCCTGCTAGGGGCGGCCTACTTCATCCTGCCGCTGGTCGGGACCTTCATGCATTCGATCAAGACCCGGCCGGACATCTTTCTGGCGTACCGCCAGGTCTTTGCGGATCCAAGGTTCGGCGGTGGCCTGCTCTACTCGTTCATCGTTGGTGTGATCACCATCGGCCTCAGCCTGCTGATCATCGTGCCGACGGCGTACTGGGTTCGACTCAAGGTCCCGAGGCTGCGGCCCGTGGTCGAGTTCGTGACCCTCATGCCGTTCGTGATCCCGCCAGTGGTCCTCGTGTTCGGTCTCATCAGGATCTATTCCGCACGGCCCCTCCAGCTGACCGCGACCAGCTTCGGGAGCGACCTCCTCCTCGTGTCGGCCTACGTGATCCTGTCCTTCCCGTATATGTACCGCGCGGTTGACACCGGCCTGGCCGCGATCGACGTGCGGACGCTCACTGAGGCGGCCCAGAGCCTGGGTTCAGGCTGGATCAGGATCCTCTGGCGGGTGATCTTCCCGAACCTCCGGACCGCGCTGCTGTCGGGTGCCTTCCTGACGCTGGCCATCGTGATCGGCGAGTACACCATCGCCCAGTTCCTGGGACGGACCCAGGCGTTCGGGCCGTATCTTTCGCTCCTGGGACGAAACGAGCCATACACGCCGGCGTCCGTGTCGTTGATCAGCTTCGGGCTGACCTGGTTGGCGATGGGGCTGATCGCATTCGTCGGCCGAGGCGCGAGAACCCGGGTCCAGGTCGGCGGCGCCCGATGATCCATTGCATGAGGTTGCCATGACGTTTCTGGAGCTGACTGGCGTGCAAAAGCGCTTTGGCGACGTGGCGGCCGTGGAGGACTTCAACCTGGTCGCGTCTCGAGGTGAGTTTGTCTCGTTCCTCGGGCCATCGGGCTGTGGCAAGACAACGACGCTACGGATGATTGCCGGCTTCGAAAAGCCGACGGGCGGCGCGATCGTGATCGACGGCGCCGACGTCACCTACAAACCACCGAACCAGCGCAACGTGGGGATGGTCTTCCAGTCGTACGCGCTCTTCCCGAACATGACCGTGGCGGCGAACATCGGGTTCGGGCTCAAGGTTCGAAAGCGCCCAAAGGCGCAGATCGAGAAGCGCGTCGGCGAGCTGCTCGCGCTGATCCATCTCGAGGATCGCGGTCACCGCTATCCGTACCAGTTGTCTGGTGGTCAGCAGCAGCGCGTCGCGCTGGCCCGGGCCCTCGCGATCG
>JANNQZ010000423.1:0-9010 GCA_031401015.1 Chloroflexota bacterium
CAGAGCATCCCGACCGAGGTCTCCAGCGTGAAGCTCTCGCCGCCCTGTTCGTTGATCCAGAAGGAGAAGAGGGCCGGAGTGTCGAAGCTGCCGCTCGCGAGGCTGAACGCCAAGAGACCGAACACGGCGAAGACGGCACCGCGAACCCGGGCGCTGCGCAGGGCCTTGCGGGCGGCAAGGCCTTCGCCGGTCGGCGCGATGGAGTCGGTCATCGCCGTCATTCGGACGCCGTCGGCTGCACGGATACAGCCAACTCGGGTGCCGGCTTATCGACCTTGATGCGCCAGATCGAGCGGATCAGGCCCGGGGCGGCCACGAACATGATGACCAGGGCCATGATGAAGCCCAGAAGGTCGAACGGGATCCCGGACTGGATGCCCATCAACTTGCCACCGTTCGTCATCGCGCCGAACAGGAGCGCGGCAACGACGACCCCACTGGGTCGCAAACCGGCCAACAGCGCCAGGGCGATGGCGGTGAACCCGATCCCGCCCGACAGGTCGAGCGACAGCTGACCGACCGTCCCGATGACCATGAACCCGCCGCCCATCCCGGCCAGGGCGCCGGAGAGGGCCATCGCCAGCATCATCGAGCCGCCGGCGCTCATGCCCGCGTAGCGGGCTGCTGTCAGATTGAAACCGGCGGCGCGAAGCTCGAAGCCCTTGGTCGTGCGGAACAGGAGCGCCGAGACCGCCACCGCCATGAGCAGGGCGACCACGAAGCCGTAGTCCAGCCGGATCCCGGGCAGCGGGATGATCGTCGGCACGTCGACGATCGGCCCGAGGCTCTTCGAGACCGGCGAGGTGCTCCCGGCCGCGCGGATCTCCGGTGAGCGCAGGGCGAAGTAGACGACGAGCGCGGCGATGTAGTTGAGCATGATGGTGGTGATGACTTCATGCGCGCCCGTCCGTGCCTTGAGGAAACCCGGAAAGAATCCCCACACACCGCCCGCAATCGTCGCAGCGATGATCGATACGACGAGGATGATGAACGGCGGGACCTGACCCGCCAGGACGATCGCGACGATCGTCGCAGCCAGGGCACCCAGTATCAACTGGCCGTCGCCACCGATGTTGAACATGCCGCCGCGGAAAGAGATCGCGACACCGAGACCGGCGAAGATCAGCGGGGTCGCTGCGACCAGCGTCTCCGTGATCGGACGGATGGCGGTCGCGATGTCGTTGGCGCTCCCGCTCGAGATCGCGGCCAGGATCCGGGCCGGATCGCCGAAGGCGCCCGTGAGCATCGCGCCATAGCCGGAGACAACGCCGCCGATCAGGGCGAGGACGGCGCCAACCGGGTCGGTCCCGAGACGCGACAGGTTATCGAAGTCGGTGAGGATGATCAGGATTGCCCCGATCAGCAGGGCGGTGACGACCGCCAGGATCGGGACGCGTGCGGCCCGCAACACCCTCTTCGTTCGGCTCATGCGGCCGCCCCGGGTCCGAACGTGGCGCCGCCCATCAGCAGACCGAGGTTCTCGTGCGTCGCGTCGGCGCCCGACAGGATGCCGACGATCTTCCCGTCATACATGACCGCGATCCGGTCCCCGACAGCGAGCACCTCGTCGAGTTCGGTGCTGACGATGAGGATCGCGGCGCCGGCATCGCGCTGTTCGATGATCCGCCGATGGATGTACTCGATCGACCCGACGTCAAGGCCCCGGGTCGGCTGGGCGGCCACGACCAGCTGGACCGGCACGGAGAACTCGCGCGCGACGACGACCTTCTGCTGGTTGCCGCCCGACAGTGACGACGCCGACGTGTCGACCGACGGCGTCCGGATGTCAAAGTCCTTCACGCCCTTGGCGGCACCGTCCCTGACGGCCTTGCGATCGAAGATCCCGCGCTTGCTGTAGGGCTCACGGTGATACGTGTCCAGGATGTAGTTCTCGGCGACAGACATGTGCGCGATGAGACCGTCGCGCCCGCGGTCCTCCGGGATGTGGGCGACGCCGAGGTCCGAGACCTGGCGCGGCGATGACCTCTCGATGTGCTGATCGCCGATCGTCATCTGGCCGGCGTCGATCTGTCGAAGCCCGACGATGGCTTCGACTAGCTCGGTCTGGCCGTTGCCCTGCACGCCCGCGATGGCCACGATCTCGCCGCCCCGGACCTCGAGGTCGACGCCGTCGACGGCCATATCCAGGCGGTCATCGCGGACCTTGACGCCCTGCAGGCTCAGCACGATCTTCCCCGGGTTCGCCGGGCCCTTGGGCACGATCAGTTCGACGTCGCGCCCGACCATCAGGTTGGCGAGCTCCTGGCGCGTCGTGGTCTTGGGGTTGGCAGAGCCAGCCACGCGGCCACGGCGGAGCACGACGATGTCGTCGGCGACCTCGAGGACCTCGTTGAGCTTGTGCGTGATGAAGACGACGGTCGTCCCGGTCGCCGTGAGGGAGCGGATGATCCCGAAGAGCTCCTCCGTCTCGCTCGGGGTCAGGACGGCGCTGGGCTCGTCGAGCACCAGGATGTCGCTGTGGCGATAGAGCGCCTTCAGGATCTCGACGCGTTGGCGCAAGCCGACCGGCAGGCTTTCGATTTTGGCGTCCGGGTCCACCTCGAGGCGATAGCGCTCCGAGAGCTCGACGATCCGGGCGCGCGCCGCAGCGCGGTCGAACGTGCCGAACGGACCGCTGACGGTCTCGGCGCCGAGCGCGACGGCCTCGACCACGTCGAACACGGGTACCAGCATGAAGTGCTGATGGACCATCCCGACGCCGGCGTGGATCGCGGCCGCAGGGTCACCGAAGACCCGCTCCTCGCCGTCGATGAATATCTGGCCTGAATCGGGCTTGTACAGGCCCGACAGGATGTTCATGAGCGTCGTCTTGCCGGCGCCGTTCTCGCCGAGGAGCCCGAGGACCTTGCCACGGTCAGCCGCGATCGAGATCCTGTCGTTGGCCAAGACGCCCGGGAACTGTTTGGTGATGTCGCGCAGTTCGAGCCGCATTCGGCTGAGCCTCGACTGGGATGCAGACCACCCCCGGCCTGCGTCGCGGACCGGGGGTGGGATGGGTTCGAGGTTCGCTCGCGGACCTAGCAGCCGCGACCGAGGTAGGTGCAGACCTTGACGCTGCCGTCGATGATCGCGGCCTTCAACGCGTCGACCGCGGCCTTCAGTTCGGCCGAGATCTGGCTATCGAAGCCGTGGTACGGCGCCAGGAGGACGCCGCCGTTGTCGAGTGTCCCGGAATAGTCCTCGCCACCAAGATCGCCGCCCTGGTTCTTCTTGATCACGTCGACCACCGACACGTCGATCGCCTTCTGCGAGGACGTGATGATGGCCGCGGCGGACTCGGCGATGCTGATGGACTGGTCGGTATCAACGCCGATCGCCCACTTGCCCGCAGCGAGCATCGCCGCGATGGTGCCGTTGCCGGTCCCGCCGGCGACGGGATGGACGATGTCGACGCCCGCATCGAGGAACGTCTTGGCGAACTGCTCGCCCTTGGCCGGGTCGTTCCAGGTGTCCGTGCCGCCACTCCCGCCGACGAACGTTCCCGTCGTGGTCGGATCAGGCAATGAACCGTCCCACCCGAGGAGGGTGACGGACGTGCCGTTCTTCTCGTTGTAGTACTTGATCCCGGCGTACAGGCCGTCCATGAACCGGGTGACACCCGGGAAGGCGAGGCCGCCGAACGTCGCGATCTTGCCGGACTTGCTGAAGCCCGCGGCCAGGTAGCCGGCGAGCATGGACGACTGGTCGACCTGGTAGTCGAGACCCGTGAAGTTGGCCGGCTGCGGCGTGTCATCGGCATTACCCGGGATGAAGTCCGGACCGGCGGTGTTCCAGGCCGTGTCGACCTGCGAGAACCCGATCGTCGGGTTCGCGGCGGCCGCGTCCGCGGTCGCCTGGGACTGCAGGAAGCCAACCGTGACGATGGACTGGCAACCCTGGTCGATCAAGCGCTGGATGTTCCCCGCGTAGTCCGTGGCGCCCTGCGCCTCGGCGAAGAATGTCGTGTAGCCGAGCGCGGCTGCGTCCTCGAGGCCCTTCTGGGCCAGGTCGTTGAAGCCCTTGTCGCCGAGCCCACCCGTGTCGAAGGCGACGCATGCGACGTAATCGAGGCCGGCGGACGGCGCCTCGGTTGGGGCGGCCGTCGCCGGGGCCGAGCTGGGCGCAGCAGCACCGCTGCACGCCGCCAGGATGATTGCCGCCGACGCACCAAGCGCCAGCAGCCGTGTCGAGATACCCAAAGTGAACTCCTCCTCTGTGGTCGCGCGGCGATCGCCGTGCGCGGCCTTCGGTGACGGAGGATACGCTATCGGGCGAATGCCGTCGATCATTTTCCGCCTCGTCCAACCAGCCCCAAATGGGCGAGCGCTGCGGACGTGACCGCTGACGATCGGGCACGCACTATCGCCTGGCTGGATCTCCAGGAGGGTCGCGGTCCCGTGCCGCTGCTCGACGACGTGGGGATCCGCGAGCTGTTGACTGGATCGCCGCGGATTGCTGTCGTTGGCGCGTCAGAGAGACCATCCCGACCCTCGCACGATGTCTTCCGCTACCTGGTCGGCCAGGGCCTTGACTGTGTGCCCATCAATCCGGGCGCGGAGGCCGTCATGGGTGTCCCGGCGTTCCCGACCCTGGCTGCGGCCGTCGCCGCGACCGGGCCCTTCGATCTCGTGGATGTGTTTCGGCGGTCCGAGTTGTGTGTTCCGCACGCGGAGGAGGCCGTGGCCACCGGGGCTCGCTGTCTCTGGCTCCAGATCGGGGTCGTGAACTGGACGGCCGCCGAGATCGCCCATGCCGGTGGGCTGTCGGTGGTGATGGATGGGTGCACCGCGATCGAGTGGCGACGCCTCGTGACCCGCGGCACCTGACGCGGGTCAAACCTGCTCCCCGCTTCAGGCGTCGGTCGGGAACCTCCGGATGGGTGAAAACGGCTACGCTGACCCCATCCCCACCTTCGGAGGCACCCCATGGCCCCGCAGATCCACCTCCACGCCGAGCCCGGCGCCTACGCGCCCATCGTCCTGTTGCCGGGAGACCCGGATCGGGCCACCCGGATGGCCGCCCTCCTGGATGGCGGCCTGGATGCGGCCACGCTCGTCAATGGCAATCGAGGGCTGCTCGGCTATACGGGCACATTCGAGGGGGCGCGGGTCTCGATCCAGACGACGATGATGGGCATGCCGACGACGTCGATCGTGGTCGAGGAGCTGATCAACCTGGGCTGCACGACCCTCATCCGGGTGGGCACCTGTGGCGGTTTTCACGGGATGGGGCTTGGAGACGTGGTCGTGGCCATGGCGGCCGTGGGAGCTGGTGGCATCGGTCCGATCCTGGGAGCCGGTGAGGCGACCGCGCCGACCGCCGACATCGAGGTCGTGCAGGAACTGGCCCGGGCGAGCCGCGCGGCCGGCCTGACCACGCATGTGGGTCCGGTGGTCACGACTGATGTCTTCTACGACCCGCATCCTGCCGGCGCCGGCCGCTGGGGTTCGCGCGGCTATCTCGCCGCCGAGATGGAATCGGCCGCGGTCTTCCTGCTCGCGATGCGGGAGCGTGGGCGTGGTCGGCCGGTCCGGGCCGGGACCATCCTGACGGTGTCGGACGTGATCCTGGACCCGGATCAGGTGGCGGTGGCCGGCCCCGGGGCGCACGGCTGGGAGCGCCTTCCCGAGGAGGAACTGCAGGCCCGGATCGACCGCACGATCGGCGCTGCGCTCACGGCAGCCGCCAACCTGGGGCGCGGCCAGGGGTAGTCGGTCGCGGATCCGGGGAAACGATCTCCCCTCAACCGGCCGTGCCAAACGAGCCTTCCGCGGGTCCGGCCCGAGGCGGGTCCGGCCCGAGGCGCGACCGGCAGTCGACAGCGGGCGCCGAGCGATGACAGGGCACTCTCCACCTGACCAGAGCGTGCCCACCAGTCGACAGCAGGCACCGGGCGACGACGCGGCACGGTCCACCTGCCCGGAGCGCGCCTGCCAGTCGCGATACGTTCGGGGCCAGGTGCTCTGCGAGGCGCTCAATCCCAGGCGTCGACTCATGGTCGCGCAACGGAGCCAGCGAGCCGGCGCGCGGCGCCCCTGCCCGGCGAGTTCAGCCAGCAGGTTCAGCCTGGGGCGGTTGACCTCAGGCGACGTGCGACAGACCGAGCTCGAAGTCGGCGATCAGGTCCTCGACATCCTCGCAGCCGATCGACAGGCGCACAATGCCCCCGTCCTTTGGCCGCGGGTAGACCAGCGTGTGGATGTCGCCCAGGCTGACGCCGATATCGCACAGGGCGAGGTGGTCCGTGAAGGCGGCCATCCCCGCGAGGCCGCCCCGCGGCATGAACGTGACCATGGCGCCGGCGTGTTCGCCGAGGAGCCGGCCCGCGGTGACATGGTCCGGGTGCGAGGCCAGGCCGGGATAGCGCACCCACTCCACCTTCGGGTGCACCTCGAGGAACGTGGCGATCCGGGCCGCGTTCGCTGAAGCGGCTCGGGAACGCAGCTGGAGCGTGCGAACACCGCGCAGCACCAGGAAGCTGGAGAACGGACTGGCCGCCTGCCCAAGGGCATCGGTCTGCCGCCGGATGGCGGCAATCAGGTCAGCGCGGCCCGCGACCACCCCTGCCACCGCATCGCCGTGACCGGACAGGAACTTGGTGGCCGCGTGCAGCACGAGGTCCGCGCCGTGCTCGATAGGGCGCAGCAGCGCTGGCCCGAGAAACGTGTTGTCGGCGATGAACAGGAGGCCGCGGCGGTGCGCCAGGGCAGCAACGGCGTTGAGATCGGCGACCCGCAGCCGCGGATTGGTGGACGTTTCGAGGAAGATCGCCCGCGTCGCAGGGGTGATGGCCGCCTCGATCGCGGCCAGGTCCGTGGTGTCCACCCGCGTTACCTCAATCCGGCGTCGCGGAAAGTCCTCATCAAGCAGCACCCGCGTGATCACGAACAGCTCGTCCCCCACGATCACGTGGTCGCCAGCCCCCAGATGGGCAAGGAGCGTGGCCGACACCGCGGCCATGCCGGACGCCGACACCACGGCGTCCTCGGCACCTTCGAGGCTTGCGATCTTCTCCTCGAGCGCACGGTTGGTCGGATTCGCCGTCCGGGAGTAGAAGTACGCCGTCGGGTCCCACGCCATCGCTCGATCGACGACGTCCTCCTTCTCGGCGGCCGTGTCGAAGGCGAAGGTGGCTGTGGCGTAGATCGGGGTGTTGTGCGCGCGCGTCGTCGGGTCGGGTCGCTCGCCGGCGTGAATGGCACGTGTGGCGAAGCCCTGTCCGTCGGTTCGTGGACGCATCCGCTGCTCTCCTGCTGCCCCGGTTGGCGTTGTCGGTGCGGAGCTCGCCGCCCGCACTGGGGCAAGTCTAGGGTGTCCGGGGTGGCTACCCTTGCGGCTGGAGGTGCCACCAATGAACGGATCGGAACCATGGGCGGGCGTGGACCCGTCGGCTCGGGCGCTGCTTGCCGACGTGTGGATCCCGGTCGGGCTGCCGGGCTTCGCGGGCGACGCCAAGGCGCGCTGGCAGGAGACCCTGGACGGCCGGATTGGCGCCGACGGCTGGCGACTCTCCCACGTTGTGCGAGGCGCGATCGTCCCGCCATCCGAGGCCATCAAGGAGTACGAGGCGGCCTACCGGACCTACCTGCGCGGACGACCCGCGCTGGTGGAATTCCTGACCACCGTGTGTGGCAACGTCTACGACGACAACCCGACCAACGTCCACGACGACACGTACGAGCAGCCCCACACGGCCCTGAACCACTACCAGGACATCTCCGTCCGCCGGGTCATCGCGGAGCTGGTCGACGATCCGGCGTGGCCCGGCGTCGTTGAGACCGAGCCGGCCGCAACGGACCTCATTGACCTCGGCAGCGGCACATCCTACCGTGTGCCCCGGGCCCGCGGCTTCCGTGGCCGATACCTGCTCCAGATCCGGGATCCGCTGTCGCCCGGGTTCTGCCTCAATCCGGCGGTCGTGCCCATCCATGACCCGGCGCTCATCACAACGTTGCCCAACCGCACGGAGTGGTACCACCGGGAAGGCTCCGGACATCTGTCCGTCGAGGCGTTCTGGCAGATGAGCAAGGTCATCGAAGTCCGCTACGACCGGTTCCTGGCCCTTGGGCCCGGGCGAATGGATCCGCTGGCCGGGTTGTGACCTCGGTGCGAACCGCGACGAGCAACGTGCTCCTTGGACCGCTCAGCCTCGACCTCTATCGGGACGGGACGGTGCTGCCTGGGGGAGGTGCGCTGAACATGGCCTGGCACTGGCGGACGCTGGGCGTGCCGTTCCACTTCCTGACCCGGATCGGGAGCGATTATCGCGAGATCGCGCTCGGGTTCCTGGATCGGCATGGGATCGGATATTCGGCGGCCTCGGTCGTGGGCGAGGGTGCGTCAGCGACCATCGAGATCGAGATCCTGCCGGACGGGCAGCCTCACATGGACCGGTTCGAGGACGGCGTGTGGGCTGACTACCGCTCAACGCCAGGCGAGGAGGCGCTGATCGCGCAGCCGGGGCGGCTGCACGTGGTCCTGGTCGAGGGCGCGATCGCTGAGCTTCGGCGGCTCCACGGCGCCGGCGCCCTGGCGGACCGCGAGGTCTCCGCCGACTTCCTCGGGTTCCGCCACTACACCGTCGAGCGGTTCGCCGACACGATGGCGGCTGTCGATGTCGCGTTCATCGGCTGGCCCGGCGACCGCGAGGACCCCTCCCTCGACGGCCTCCGCGACGTTGTCCACGATCTTGGCCGCCTGCTGGTCGTCACGCTCGGATCACGCGGCGTCCAGGTCTTCGACGGTCGGTCAGGTGGCTCGGACCGCTGGTTCGATGTCAACCCGGTGCCCGTCGAAGGAACCACGGTCGGGTGCGGCGACGCCTTCATCGCGTGGTTCCTGGCCGAATACTGGCACACCGACGATCTCGCGGCCGCCGTGGAACGCGGCAAGCTGGGTGGGGCGATGGCGACCCACTGGCGGCACCCGCTGCCGAACGGGGCCTACCGGTCCGACGGCGACGGGTGAGAGGGGCCACGGCGGGCGTTCTGCCCGGCGGCGGGCCCGCGTT
>JANNQZ010000424.1:0-3867 GCA_031401015.1 Chloroflexota bacterium
GCCGGCGACTGCGGGCACGCAGCTCCAGCGCATCACCTACCACTATTGGTCCCACATCGGCGAGGCGTCGGCCGTGCGCCAGATCCTGGGCCACCGTGGACTGGCTCAATTCGTCGGCGATATCGATTCGGTTGCGCCGTACCGTCGCGAGGGAGATTGAGTCCGGGTCGCCCGCCTCGTGGGCTTACCCGGGACGTCGGCGACGCGCCAGGTAGTCGTGCCAGAAGAGGCGTGCCGCAACGGAGCGCCACGGCCTCCATCTCACGCCGAGGTCGGCCAACTCCCTGGCGTTTGGCCGGCGCCCAAGTCGTTTGACTTCGCGAACGGACTCCGCCAACGCGATGTCGCCGACGGGCCAGACGTCGGGTCGGCCGAGGACCATCAACAGGTAGACCGTGGAGGTCCACGGGCCGATCCCAGGAATTGACTGCAGGGCCCGATGGACCTCATCGTCGTCCCGGGCGGCAAGGCCCGCAAGATCAAGCGCACCGGTCTGGATCGCCTCGGCGAGGGCGCGTCCGTAGCGGGCCTTCTGTCGGCTGAACCCGATCCTGAGCAGTTCGGCATCGGTCAGCTCCAGGAACCGGGCCGGGGTCAGCGGCGCGGCGGCCGCTCGAAGCCGATCAAACGCAGCCTGGGCCGAGGCCAGTGAGACCTGCTGTTCGAGCACGATGTGCAGCAGCGTCGCAAAGCCCGGCTCCCGATCCCACAGTGGCGGCGGGCCATGGCGCGAGACGATTCCGGCGAGATCTTCGTCCTGGGCGATCAGCGCGGCCACGGCCGTGGCCAGCGTCGACGCCGTCAGCGAGGGATCCAACGCCGGGATGCGCGCACCCGGACCACGCTATCCGGCGACGAGGCCATGCTCGCCGAAGCCCGCGGCCGGCAGCGGGTCGAACGGGCGCCCCTCGGCGCCACGCAGCCAGGCGCGGGCGTTCTCGCCGAGCGACGGCCGGTGGTAGCCACCCTCCTGGAGGATGACCAGGCGCCGGCCAAGCGCCGCAGTCCGTCGGCCGATCTCGTGGTAGACGTCAGTGGTCAGCGCGAAATCGCCGATTGGGTCGAGGCCATAGGTATCGAAGCCGAGCGACACGACGACAATCGAGCCGGGGACTGCCGCGATGGCCTCGAGTGCGCGGTCGAGCGCGACCAGGTACGCCTCGTTGGTCGCCGCACCCGGCAACGGGATGTTCAGGTTCTCCCCCACCCCGTCACCCTCGCCGATCTCATCCGCGCGACCGAGAAAATACGGATAGGCGCGGTCCGGGTGGGCGTGGATGGACACGTACCGGACGTCGGCCCGCCGCCAGAAGATCTGCTGGGTGCCGTTGCCGTGGTGGTAATCGACATCGAGGATCGCCACTCGCTCGCCCGTCGCCCGGCTGATGGAGTCGGCGGCGATGGCAGCGTTGTTGAAGAAGCAATAGCCGCCGTACATCGAGCGCGCGGCGTGATGCCCGGGCGGCCGGCACAGGCCGTACGCAGCCGAGGCGCCAGACAGGACGAGATCGGCGGCGGTCAGGGCCACATCCACCGCGGCCAGCGCTGCCGGGTAGGTCCCCGCCACCAGCGGTGCTGCCGAGTCGAGCCCCCAGAAGCCGGCTCGGCCGGCCGCCTGCTCGGGCTCCCGGGCAAACCGCGCAACCGCCTCGGTGGTCATGCCCTCGAACATCTGCCGGTTGGGATACGTATCCGCGGAAAGAAACGGCCGCGGCAACCCCTGGCGGCGAACCTCCGACCAGGCGACCTCGAGGAAGCGTACAAGGCCCGGGTCGTGGACGGCCGTGATGGGACCCTCACCGTGGTGGGTTGGCTCGACCATTGGGAACCCACCATCGGCCTCGAGCGTGGCGCGGATCTTCTCGGCTCGCTCGGCGACCTCGTTGGCGGGGACCGGCAGGCCCATGACGGTCTCGAGGCTGATGTCGTGGGCGAGATGGGCTGGCGAGTAGACGATCTGCATTCGAACCTCTACCGGTCTGGCGTGGCGGCGGACGCTGCGACCGACAGGATGGCCGCGGTCACGACCTCCGGACGGTAGCGCATCAGGTTATGGCCATGGGGAAGGGATGTCATGGCAATCGGGTCGCGGCCGGCCGCGACCCGGCCGGCGGAGACAACGTCGAGCGTCCGCGCCCGCGCAGGTTCGCCGGCGGCAACAGCGATCAGCGCGGCGATCGGCGCCTGGATGTTCAGAAGGGCGGCCAGCGGGTCATACCCGAACATGGCCCGGACACTCCCTTCGCGTGCATGGGGTCGCGTTGCCGGAACCACCCTTCCCGCATGCGTCTCGACGACGGTCGACCGGGCAGCTCGCTCCTGATCCGCGTCCCAGCTGGCCGCGTCGAAGCCGGCCCGGTCGGCCAGGAATGCCGCCATCGAGCGCATGATCTCGGGCGGCTCGTCGGTGACGCGCAGGAACTCCTCGACCTCCATGCCACTCGCGGTCTCGATCGATTCCCAGCCGCCATCGACCAGGACCAGACCCGCGCAGCGATCCCCGAGCTCGATCGCAGCCCACGCGGCAACCATCGCCCCAAAGCCGTGGCCCGCCAGGACGACACGGGCCTCCGGTGTCGCAAGAATCCCCGACCCCTCGGCCACGGCGACGACATCGGCGGCGAAGCCAGCCGGGTCATAACCACTGGTCGGGGCATCCGACAGCCCATGGCCTCGCAGGTCCATCGCCACGACCTGCCGCTCCGTCACCAGGCGACGTGCCACCGGCGTCCACGACCAGCCCGTGTTGGACAGGCCGTGGATCAGGAGGACACCTGGATGGCCAACACCCCGCCAGTCCAGGAAGTGGACACGGTCGCCCGGTGCGACTTCGACAAGGAACCCGGAAGGCTCGGCGTCCGGGTCGTGTGGCGGCCGCGTCGTCATGGCCAGGTCGTCATCGTGGCTGCCTCATCCCTCGTAGGATACGGTCGCCATGGTCAAGCGCCGCCGCGGCGCCCGCAGTGCCGGCGCCAGACCCCGACATCGCCACCATCGACCGTTTGCGTCGCTGGTGGACGACGCGTTGGCGACCATCCCCGAACCGTTCGCGAGCGCGCTCGAGGAAGTCGCGATCGTGATCGATGACGAGCCGACGGCCGACCAGCGGCGCGAGAATGACATCAGGGACAGCGATACGCTCTACGGGCTGTACGAGGGCGTGCCACGGACCGAATACGGGGCCGATTGGGCGGCGATGCCCAACCGGATCACGCTCTTTCGATTGCCGCTGGAGGCGGACTTCCCGGACCCGGACGACCTCGCCGACGAGGTTTGGGCGACCGTGGTGCATGAGCTCGCCCACCACCTGGGGATCGACGATGCCCGCCTCGACGAACTCGGGCTCGACTAGGTGAGCTGACCCACCGGTCGAGATCAGCCTGCGCCCGGCAAGGCTCCAGCGCCGGCGAGGAGGTCGCCCAGTCGAGCGACCTCGACGTTGCCGCCGGACAGCACCACGGCCACGCGTTCGCCGTCTCTGATCGGGATTCGCCCGGCGAGCACGGCGGCCATCGCGGCAGCGCCCGCGGGTTCGACGACCTGCTTGAGTCGCTCGATCGCAAATCGAAGGCCGGCCAGGATCGTGGGGTCATCGAGCAGGACGATCCCGTCGAGATAGTGCCGCGTCATCGGCAGGGTCCACTCGCCGGCAAAGGGTGCGCCCAGGCCATCGGCCACACTGTCCGGCTGGATGCGGACGATCTCGTTGCGCTCGATGGCCAGGCTCACGGCGTTCGAGCGCACCGGCTCCACGCCGTACACCCGGATCGAGGGGCGCCGTTCCTTGAGCGCGGCCGCCACCCCGGAGATCATCCCGCCTCCCCCAACACCGACGACGACCAGGTCGAGGTCCGCAAGATCCTCGAG
>JANNQZ010000425.1:0-19547 GCA_031401015.1 Chloroflexota bacterium
CCAGACCCCGTCCGTGGCCGCGCGAGCAAATGTTGCCGGTTCGGCGGGCGGAAGGTCCAGGTCGAGCGGTGACCCGCAGGTCGGGCATTGCCACGGCGCCAAATCGGACGGGTAGGCACCACACGACCCGCAGTGCAGCTCCGTCACGGGCGCCTCCATCACTCCATCACTCCATCACGGACGTGGGACCGTCGTGCGCATGATCCTCAACGGTTGCAACAATCCGTCCCGAGCCTGGCAGTCTGCATGGGGCCGTCGGAGGGGTCCGTCTTGTCCCCGGCGGCGC
Source organism: Chloroflexota bacterium (assembly GCA_031401015.1). Taxonomy (GTDB): domain Bacteria; phylum Chloroflexota; class Limnocylindria; order Limnocylindrales; family CSP1-4; genus SPCO01. The sequence continues at coordinate 287 of JANNQZ010000425.1, forward strand.
ACCTGGCGCGTTCCACGATGTCTGCGGAGCACGGATCCACCTCAAGCGGGTACGGTCCAGTCGCCCGACCCCCGGGTGCAGACCCGGGGGCACATCGTTGATCCGGCGACGCGATATTGGTGCGCGCCGTGCGCTCAATCGCTCAGCCGCTGAGCGGGAGTGCCACTGCCACGCCGCTGGCTGCCGATCGATCAGCAGCCTCGACCATCTCGACCGCGGCGCGCCCATCACGGCCGGTGACGACTGGTTCCCGCCCTTCGCGGATGGCCCCAGCGAAGTCCTCGACCTGCGCCGCGAACCCCTTGAGCCGGTTGGGGTCGAGATAGTCGCCCAGGAAGTTGAACGCCACCTGCTCGGCGACCACCCGCCACTCCGAACCGGCACCCAGACGGACCTGGCCGTAGTGGTCCGCCTCGATGATCCCGGCCGAACCGATGACCCGGGTCCAGTCGTTGGGGACGAGGCCCGGCTCGGGAACCTCGTAGGTCATCAGCATCTGGATCATCACGCCATTGGCCATCCGGTACTGGACCATCGCCGAGAGGTCGACCGGCGGCGGGGAGCCGTAGGTTCGATAGTCGGCGTAGACGCTGACCGGCTCAGAGCCTGTGAGCCAGCGGACGGCATCGGTCTCGTGGACGCCCCAATCGAGGAACTGCGAGCCCTCCGCGGGATCGAACGCCCAGTCCTTGCGCGGGATGATCACCCGCCCGGTCGCCTCGTCAACGATGTCCTCGAGGAGGAAACCGGTCCACGCACCCTGCATCTGGATCATCCGGAGCGCACCGATCGAGCCATCGTCGACCAGTCGCTTCATCGCCAGCGGCGCATCGCGAAAGCGGGTCACGAAGTTGACCGTCAACTGCACGCCGGCGGCCGTACAGGCGGCAATGATTGAGTCGCACTCGGCGACCGAGAGCGCCATCGGCTTCTCGATGTAGACGTGCTTGCCGGCGGCCGCGGCGGCCAGGGCCTGGGGCAGGTGCGCCGTGTGCGGCGAAGTGATGACGACCGCTTCGACCTCGGGGCGGGCGAGCAGCCCTTCGAGGGAGGCATCCGCCGGGACGCCGAACTCCTCGCCCAGGTCCGACGCCCGTTTCCCGCCCCAGACCGAGACGAGGCGGCCGTTGGGAACGTGCCGGGTCAGGCAGGCCGCGTAGGTCCTCCCCATGTAGCCGGAACCGATGAGGCCCATCCCGACCCGGTTCATGCCTGGGCTCCAGTCGCGCCGCCGGCGGACAGATCCACACCGCTCACCAGCGCATCCACCTTGCCACCGATCCGTTCCGGTTCGCCCGGCAGGTCCTCGGCCGGGGGCAATCGACGGAACGGGACGGCGAAGACGGCATCGAATGCCTCCGCGTGGCGCGACGGCCAGCCGATGTCCAGGGCGTAGCGCATGCCCTGGCCGACCTCCCACTCGACGAGGTCGCGCGGCCATTCGTCCTCGAGCCCGCGGGTCATGATCGCGGCCAACTCGATCTTCCTGGCGACGACCGATGTCGGCAGGTCGATCCAGACGTTTGGCTTGAATTCCAGGGTGGTCGAGGCGATCGGGAAGCGCAGGACGCGACTCTTGTAGGCAAACGTTCCCGCCAGGTCGACCGCGTCGAGGAGGGCGCGACCGGTCGTGGTGTGGTCGGCAGTCCAGTCGCCCGTGGCCGGCGGCCCGAAGACATACGTCGGCCGACGCGCGCGCAGGATCTCGGCGAGCGCCTCCTTGACTCGAACGGCGTGATCGGAGATGCGGTGATACGGCGCGTCGAGGAACTCGATCGTTGCACCAAAGGCCGCCGCCACGTCGCGGGCCGCGGTCTGCTGGATCGACGAGACGGCTACGATATGGATGTCGTCAGCGGCATGGGTCAGCAGCGTGCCGCCGAGGCCGTAGATGAAGTCATCGGTGTGTGGCGTAACGACGAGGATCTGCACGGGTTTCTCCTGGATTCGGCGCGTTGCTGGTGGTTTGTGTCAGGTCAGTCGTTCGTTCCCTCCCGGACGACACGGCGAAGCGTCTCCGATGATGATTCGTCGCCGCCGAGAAATCCCGGTTCGTTGGCGGCGTACCAGGCGCGGATCTGGGCGGCAGTCAACCCGGGCGTATCCAGCAGGGCCGTGACGGAGGCCTCGAGCGCGCGGAACCCAGGCAGCCCTGCGATCACGGCTTCGGCGGCGTCGGCCGGAACCCGCAGAACGCCGGTCCGATCAGCCACCAGCAGATCGCCGGTCGCGACCCGGAGCGACCCGACGTTGACCGGTCGCCCGAAGGCGGCCATTCGCATGTCGTCATAGGCCGGCACGATCCCGGTGGCGTAGACGGGGAATGACAGGCGCTCGATCCCGGCGATGTCGATGATGCTGCCGGCGACGACGGCCCCAGCGGCGCCCAGGACCTGGAATTCGCGCATCATCCCGTCACCGGCGATCCCGCTCCGGCCAGGCTGGGCACCGGTGTCGGCGAGCACCGCGATGGCTGGGCGCGCCATCGCCTCGAGGGCCTCGAGCATGCCCACGTAATCCCCGTTGGGAGCGTCCGACTCGCCGCCCGTCCACTCCGAGGTCACGGCATACCCGACGATCGTGCCGAGCCCCGGGAAGAGGCAGCGCAGCTCCGGGCCGGTGTAGCTGCCCGGCTCGGCCCGACCGAGGCCCTTGAGCACGTTGTAGATCGTCGCCGTGTCGAGCTCTCGAAGCGCGTTGAGGGTGGGCGGCCCCACGACGGTTGGCGCGCTCACCTCATCGCCTCATCGTGCTCAGCGCGGCGCGGTGGCCGTGCCGTCCTCGAGCCAGTCGGCGTACTTCTCGTCGAGCAGGCGGCGGCAGGCCTGGTAGTCGTCCTCGGTGAAGCCCTGGTACGGTGAGAGGAGGCGGAGCGGGAACTCGGGCAGCATGCCGAGCTTGACCAGCATCTTGTCGTAGGCGCCGTCCATGTGCGGCCCGGGCGCCGGCTGCGCCCAAAGCTCTGTGCCCATCGCCTGGAACGCGTGCTGGAGCCGCATCAGCTCGCCGGCGTCGCGGGTCCGCCCCGCTTCGAACAGTGCCCGGGTCATCCGTGGCGACAACTCCGCGTAGGAGGCCAGGAGCGAGCATTCCCCGAACATCGATCCGTGCGGGAAGTTGCCCTCGCCCATGAAGTGCTGGAGGTCGCCCGCGTCGCGGATCAGCTCCTCGGCGGCAGCGATGCCCCCACCGGTCGTCTTGGTGGCGACCAGGTTGGGCACCTCGGGAATGATCCGGGCATAGTCGCGGCCGCCCAGCACCCGCTTGGTTCGTGGCAGGTTGTAGTGGAGAAATCGCGAGTCAGGGTACTGCCCGCAGACGTCCGTGAAGAACCGCAGCAGCTCGCCGTCATTGAGCGGCCCCCATGACGGCAGCGAGATCTGGAAGATGCGGAACCCGACATCGTGCGCGTACTGGATCCGTTCGAGGATCTGCGCGGTCGAGAGCCCGATCACGCCAACCATCGGATTCAGGTCGGGCGCCCGCGTCTCCTCGTAGAAGAGGTCAACGACCTGGCGGAAGCGGCGTGTATCGACAGCGTACCCCTCGCCACCCGTCCCGAAGACGTAGAGATGCTGGAAGCCGGCCGCCAGGACCAAGCGAACCTCCGCGCGGAAGATCTCCTCGACCAGCTCGAATCGCTCGTCCCACGGAGATGGGCAGGCGACCAGGATCGCCTGGGGATACCGAGTCATCAGTTGGCCCGCGCTGCGATCTGGCGGGCGCGCGTAGTCCGGCTGGCGGCAAGTTGCCCGAGGACATCCTCGGCCGCCTGGAGCATCCGGGCGACATCCTCGTCCGAGTGCGCCGCCATCAGGTGATTCCGTTTGAGATTGAGCGGGAGCATTAGAAAGCCTCGATCCGTCATGCCTTGATGGAACGCCACATACAGCTCGGCGTCACTGGTCAGCGCGTCATCGAACGAGCGGACCTCGCCCTCGGTGAAATAGGTCACGAAGACCGAACCAAAACCTTGCGGGTGAGCGACGAGGCCCAGTCGATCGACGATCGCCTCGAGGCTCGCTTGGATCGATGCGCCGAGGCGGAAGAGGCGCCGGTGAATAGCGCGATCGTCAGCCTCGAGAATCTCGATCGTGGCGAGGGCCGCCGCCAGCGACATCGGATGGCCGTTGTAGGTGCCGCCGAACATGACCGTGCCCCCGGGCCGGGTGTTGAAGCGCTCCATCAGGTCGGCGCGTCCGCACAGGACGGCCAGCGGGTAGCCGTTGGCGATTGCCTTGGCGAAGGTGGACAGGTCCGGCCGGATCCCGGCGATCGCCTGGTACCCACCCAGATCGTGGCGGAACCCGGTGACCACCTCGTCGAAGATGAGCACGGAGCCGGTTTCCTGGGTCGTCCGGCGCAACGTAGCCAGGAATTCGGCGGTCGGCACGACGCACCCAATCGTGTGGATGATCGGCTCCAGGATGACCGCGGCGATCTCGTGACCACGCTCGCGCATCAGGGCCTCGAGCGCCTCGACGTCGTTGAACGGCAGGACCACCAGCCAGTCGAGCGCCTGGGGCAGGATCCCGGCCGAGATCGGATCCGTAGAGCCGACCCTGTCCGGGGTGCTGATCACGTTGGCCGCGATGTAGTCGTGCCAGCCGTGGTAGCAGCCCTGGAACTTGACAACGAGCGGGCGACCAGTCGCCGCTCGCGACACGCGGATCGCGTGGTACGTGACTTCGGAGCCGGTGCTCGCGAACAGCACCCGCTCCGCCGACGGCACGTGCTGCTGGATCTTCTCGGCCAGGGCGATCTCGAGTTCGGCGGATCCCGCGCCCACCACGTCGAGCTCCTTTGCCGTCTCCATGGCCCGTTCCCTGACCAGGTCGTCCGCGTGGCCCAGGATGATTGGGCCAAACCCGGCATGGAAGTCGACGTACTCGCGCCCATCCGCATCCCAGATCCGGCTGCCGCGTGCCCGGGTGAAGACGCGCGGTGGGTCCAGGAATCGGAGGCTCGACGAGACACCCCCCGGGATCAGCTCCTGGGCGCGCGCTGCGAGCGCGGCCGACCGACCGTTGGCGGTCATCGCCCGCGGACGGCTCGCGTCAGGTTGTACATTGTCGACAATCTACGGTCGCGGGCCGGCGGGCGTCAAGCTCTCTCAGCCGCGTCGCTAGGCAGAGGAGGACCGGCGGTGCTTGGCTTTGGGATCATCGGGACCGGGATGATGGGCAGCACCTACGCCGAGGCGCTCGCAACGCAGGTGACACACGGGTGGCTGGTGGCCGTGGCCGGGGGCTCACGCGCCGGGGCGCTGGCAACGGCCTACGGCGTCCCGGCCGAAGCGACGGTCGATACGCTCCTGGCGCGCGCCGATGTCGACGTGGTCGTCATCGCGACGCCCCATACGACCCACCTGCCGCTGGCGCTCGCAGCCGCGGCCGCCGGCAAGCACATCTACCTCGAGAAGCCGATGGCGCTGACAGTCGCCGAATGCGATGCGATCCTTGCTGCCGCACGCGCCGCCGGCGTCCGAGTGACGGTCGCATCACAGTCCCGCTACAACGAGATCTCGATGCGGGCGAAGGCACTCGTCGACGATGGCACCGTCGGGGCCATTCGGATGATCCGGATCACCAGTCCGACCGTCGGGTGGGACGTTCCGGCTGACGGGTGGTTCGTCGACCCGGCCGAAGGCGGAGCGTTCCTGGACTGGGGCCCGCACGGCGTCGACACGCTGCGCTGGTACTCGGGCAGCGACGCGAGCCTCGCCTTTGGCTGTTTCGAGAACTTCGGGGCCATCTCCGCCGTGGATCCGACCGCGATGGTCACGTACCGGATGGCCAGCGGCGCCATGGCCCAGCTCTGGATGAGCTATGAGATCCCCGCTCCGGGCCTGGGCAGCTACATGCAGTGGTTGCTTGTCGGCGAGAACGGCATGGTCGAGTTCGACCGCGACCGGATCCGGCTCGGTCGGGGCGACGCCTGGGTCACCGACCTCGAACTCGAGCCATGGGATTGGACGGTCAATCCGAAGGCACCCCGCCGCATCGGGCTGACCGCGCGCCAGGTTGAGGGGTTCGCGGCCGCCGTGCTCGACGGTCGGCCATCGGAGATCAGCGGTGAGGACGGGCGGGCCGCCATCGAGATGGTGGAGGCCGCGATCCGGTCCGCGCGCACCGGCGAATCGGTTCGGATCGGCGGCGAGTAGGTCCCTGCAGCCGGTTACGTCGAGAGAGGAACGCGATGCGGATCGCCGAGCTGACCACCCACGTGATGCATGACGGCTACCGGAACCTCATCTTCGTCGTCCTTGGGACGGACGAAGGGCTGACCGGGATCGGTGAGGCGACGTTGACCAACCGGGCGGAGGCCGTCCTCGGGTATCTCCACGGCCACGCTCGCCCGGCCTTGATCGGACGCGACCCGACGATGGCCGGCGCGATCTGGCGCGACCTCTATCTCGGCGACTTTATCCGCGGCGGGATGATCGCCTGCGCGGGGCTGAGCGCGATCTCCCAGGCCCTGCTCGACCTGCGCGGCAAGGCGCTGGGCGCTCCCGCCTGGCAGCTCCTGGGCGGCGCCGTGCATGACCGCGTGCCGGTCTACGCCAATGCCTGGTACACGGTCGAGCGTGAGCCGTCGGCGATCGCCGAGCAAGCGCGCGGCGTCCTGGCGCTTGGGTATCGCGAGCTGAAGATCGATCCCTTCGGGCCGGGCAGCTACGAGCTGACGCACCGCGAGGAGACGCACTCGCTGGCGATCCTGGGCGCCGTTCGAGATGCGGTTGGCCCGGACGTCGAACTCTACGTCGAGGGCCATGGCCGATTCGCCACGGCGCAGGCCGTCCGGCTGGCACGCGCGCTGGGCGACATCCGCGCGGGCTGGTTCGAAGAGCCAACGAGTTGGGACGATCCGGCCGCCTGGCGCGAGGTCCGGGCCGCCTCGCTGGTGCCGATCGCCGGCGGCGAGCATTTCACGACCCGGCACGGCTTTCGGGACGTCATCGAGGGCCGCGCGGTCGACATCCTCCAGCCCGACGTCTGCTTCGCGGGCGGCCCGCTGGAGGTGACCCACATTGCCGCGGCTGCCGACGCGCATTCGATCGTCGTCGCGCTCCACGATTCGCAGGGTCCCGTGAGCACGGCGGCCTCGCTTCACACCGCTGTCACCATCCCGAACCTCAAGACGGTCGAACTGTTCGACGATTTCTCGGCGCCATTCGTCCGCGATGCTGTTCGGGGCGCACCGCGCCAGGTCGATGGCTGGCTCGCCCTGCCGACCGCGCCGGGTCTGGGCGTCGAACTCGACCTCGACGTCATCGCGGAGCACCCGTATCGACCGTATCAGTTCGATCTCTTCAGCGAGGGCTGGGAGCGTCGGTTCGCCCGATAATGGGTCGCCGCCCACACCGATTGACAGGCCAAGTGGCGGCTCGTACGTTGTCGACAATCTACACAGGCGTCGGACGCGAGGAGGGCTAACGCGATGACGGTCATGGCCGGGACCGGGACGATCTCCCACTTCATTGGTGGCCGCGACGAAACGTCGGCCTCCGGGCGAACCTTTGCCACGATCGACCCGTCGACCGGTGAGGAGATCGCCCAGGTCGCGTTCGGCGAGGCCGAAGATGTCGACCGGGCTGTCGCCGCCGGGCGCGCGGCCTTCGAGTCGGGCGCCTGGTCGAAAGCTTCGCCGGGTCATCGAGCCGCGGTGCTCCGTCGCCTGGCCGACCTGATCCGTGGCGACGCGGCGCGGATCGGAGCGATCGAGTCGCGCGACACCGGCAAGCCGATCGGGCAGGCCACGGCAGAGGTCAACCTCGCCGCCGATTTCTTCACCTATTTCGCCGGCCACGCCGAGCTCCCGAACGGGCGCACCCATCCCGCCGATGCCGGCTACTTCGTCTACTCCGTCCGCGAGCCGTACGGGGTGGTCGGTGCGATCAGCCCATGGAATTACCCGTTCCTGCTCGCCTGCTGGAAGACCGCGCCCGCGCTCGCGGTGGGCAACTCGATCGTGCTCAAGATGGCCGAGCAGACTCCCCTTTCGACCGCAGAACTGGGCCCACTGACGATCGAGGCCGGGATGCCCGCCGGCGTCTTCAACATCGTCCACGGCGACGGCCCGACGACGGGCGCCGCACTGGTCGCGCATCCGCACGTCAAGAAGCTGACCTTCACCGGCTCGACCGCGACCGGGCAGGCGATCCTGCGCTCGGCGGCCGACCACATCAAGAGCGTCCACCTCGAGCTCGGCGGCAAGACACCCAGCCTGATCTTCGCCGATGCCGACATGGACCAGGCCATCGCCGGTTCGCTGTTCACCGCGTTCTACAACACCGGCCAGATCTGCACGAGCGGCTCGCGCCTGCTGGTCCAGCGCAGTGACGCCGACCGGATCGTGGAGGCGTTCGTGGAGCGAGCCCGAAAGATCAAGGTCGGCGACCCCGCCGACGCCTCGTCGCAACTGGGCCCACTGATCAGCCAGGAGCAGTACGAGCGGGTCACCGGTTACATCGAGGAAGGGCGCCGTGGTGGTGCAAGGCTCGCCCTCGGAGGCGGCCGGCCGCAGGTGCCCGTCGCTGGCGGCTACTACGTCGAGCCGACGATCTTCGTCGATGTCACGCCGGACATGCGCATCGCGAAGGAGGAGATCTTCGGGCCGGTCCTATCGGTCCTCACCTTCGAGGACGAAGACGAGGCAATCCGGATCGCGAACGACGTCTTGTACGGCCTGGCGGCCACGGTCTGGACGACCGATCTGCGGCGGGCCTTTCGGGTCGCCGAGAAGATCGACGCCGGGATCATCTGGACCAACTGCCCGCACTACCTGCCGGTCAACGTTCCGTACGAGGGGCACAAGATGTCGGGTCTCGGCGAGGACCTCGGGATCGAGGCGCTCAACACGTTCACCCATCTCAAGACGCACTGCGTCAACTTCGGCGGGTCGAGATTCGAATGGGCGTGATCGCGGCCGAGGGCCTGCTGGGCGCTACCGACGCGCTGGCCGGGATCCGGGCGCAGTTTCAGCCGGGCGAGGGCGTCACGTATCTCGATACCGCCACCTATGGACTTCCCCCCCGGGCCACGGTCGAAGCGCTCCAGCTGGCCATCCTTGCGTGGCAGGCTGGAACCGGCGACTGGATGAACGACTGGGACGAGCCAAGTGACAGCGCGCCGCGCGATTTCGCCGCCTTGATCGGCGCGCCGGCGGACACGATCGCGACGATCCCGGCCGCGTCGGTGGGGACGGGTCTGGTGGCCGGGACGCTCGGGCCAGGCGACGAGGTCGTGGTTCCCGCCGACGAGTTCACCTCGACCCTGTTCCCGTTGCTGGTTGCCAAAGAACGGGGTGCGGTCATCCGCGAGGTTCCGTTCGACGTTGTCGCATCGTCGATCGCAGCTTCCACGCGACTCGTCGCGCTGAGCGTGGTCCAGATGCAGACCGGGCGGGTGGCGGATCTCGCGGCGATCCTCGACGCGGCCGAGCGGTACGGTGCGCAGGTTCTGCTGGATGGGACCCAGGGGATTCCGTTCGTGGCCCTGGAGCCGTTCATCGATCGAGTCGACTACCTCGTCTGCTCTGGCTACAAGCACCTTCTCTCCCCGCGCGGCACGGCCTACCTCTACGTTCGCCGCAATCGGTGGGACGAGCTCGAGCCTCGGAACGCCAACTGGCGCTCGGCCGACCTGCCGTACGGACGCTACTTCGGCGGGCCACTGACCCTGGCCCCGGACGCCCGGCGATTCGACGTCTCCCGTGGCTGGTTCGCCTGGGTCGGCGCCATGACCTCGCTCGCGCTCATGGCTGAATGGAAGAAGGCCGGTGCCTTCGACGTGGTCCGTGGCCTGGCCGAGGGATTGGCCTCGCGCCTGGGAGTGCCGTGGTACGGCGGTTCGCTCGTGTGCGCGCCGCTCGGCGACGGCGAGGCCGCCCGAACGGCTCTCGCGGCGGCCGGCATCCGGGCATCAGTCCGCGGCACGGCGATCCGCTTTGCCGTCCACGTCTACAACACCGAAGTTGACCTCGACCGCGCAGCAGAGGCCATCGCCCCGTTCACCTGACGCCCCGAGTGCCGATCGTCCGCACGGCACATCAATCGGTGGCGCTCGACCGCATCAGATTGGCCTGTGCCATCCGCTCGGTGACCGCGGCGGCAGCCGGCCCGGCCACAGCGGCGAGGAACGTCCCAGCATCGACGCTGTAACCCGTGACATCGGTGACCGCCTTGACGGTCGCCGTTCGAGGGCTTGCACGGAGCAGGGCGATCTCGCCGACGCCCGATCCAGGTCCCAGGCGATGGATCGTCCGTCCGTCCACCATCACGTCGATCTCGCCGGTCGCGATCACGATGAACCTGTCGCCCGGCTCCCCCTGGATCATGAGCGGCTGGCCCGCGGCATACTGAACCGGCAGCAGTCCGGCAGCCAGACGCTCGAGGGCGGTCAGGGGGAGCTCGGCGAAGGCCGGGACCTTGCGAACGAGGTCGACGAGCTCTTCGTTGATGACGCTGATCCGCTCGTCCTGGCCGATCCGCCGATAGATGACCAGGGCCATGATCGGGAGGATCGCCCCTGCCGCCACGAGCGCCCAGCGCTCGCCGAACACCAAGAGGAGCAGCGGCGCTAGCAGGCTCCCGCTGATCGCGCCGATGCCGATGACCCCTTCGAGGACGGACATGATTGGGCCCCGCTCCTCGTTGCGGGAACCGCGTTGGAGAATCGTGAACAGCGCCACGTCATACACGGCGTTCGCGATGCCGATCACCACCATCGCCGCCAGGGCGATGAGTGGGTTCGGGAGGAGACCGACGACCGCGAGCGGCAGCCCCCAGAAAACTAGTCCAGCGATCTCGGACCGGATCAGCCGATCGGACCGGGTTGCCGACAACGCAAAGATCGCGCCGGCGAGACCGCCGAGCCCGAGGCCCGCGCTGAGCAAGCCGAAACCCGGCTGCCCCATACGCAGGAGCTGGATCGCTGCTACGACCACGAGGGCGTTGAGGAGCGCACGGGTAACCACTTGGCCGTAGGTCCCGATCATCGTCCACGCCAGCACGGGCCGTCGGCGAACCGCCCGGAGCCCATCGCTGAGCCGGAGGCCGCCCGTCGCGCGAAGGCTGCCCCCGGATACGTCGGCCGCCTGCTCGAACCGCAAGCCGGCGGCGACGACTGCCGTCAGGAGGAAGCCAACGCCGGCCGCGGCGGCGACAAGACTATGCAGGTGAAACACCATCAGAACGCCGGCAATCAGCGGCCCACCGAACGCACCCAGCCCCTCCCCCGTGCTCCAGGCGGTGTTGGCCGCCACGAGCTCGCCGGGACTGCGCGCCATGGCCGGCATGAGCGTGACCTGCGTCGGCCGCACCGGAGCACTGGCTGCGGCGCCAACAGTGGCAAGCACGAACAGGGCGACCATCGTGACCTGGTGATCGGCCATGCTGGGCCCGGCCGTGGCGATCACGAGCGCCGTGAGGCCCGCGCAGGCCGCGCGGACCAGTCCGACGACGACGAGGATCCCGTGGCCTGGGAACCGCTGGAGCAGTGCTCCGTTGAGCATGCCCACGCCGACGGCCGGAACCATGCGAATCGCACCGAGGAGGGCGGCGGGAAGAGCGCCGCCCCGGTTGAACACAGTCACCAGGGTCACGACCGTGAGGGCGGAATCGGCGGCGATGCCGAGGGTCCATGAGATCCCGAGACGCCGAATCCCGTCGTTGGCGAGCGCTGGGCGTAGGGCCGCGACTGCGGATCGAAGCACCGCCGGGGCCTCAAGCATGGTCAGCCCGCGGACACCGCTCGCCAGACGCCATTCGCGGTTTGTTCATCCGAGCTGGACTTGATGATCCTGGAGGTTGTTCGTGTACCCCGCTGAGCCGCCCGCCTCCGCATAATCTCTCCACCGGACTGCTACGGACCGAATCGCCGCTCACGCGGGACGAATCCGGGCCCTCCGAACCGAATCTGGCTCAACGCAAGCGTGGATCCGGGGCCACGATCCGCGCCCTCGGCTCGAACTCGTCCGTACCAGTCTGTGGGTGCGCTTTTGCGACAAACAAAGGCTCAGGCCCTGATCGACAACATCGAGTGTGGGCATCACAGCTCTATGCGACCGGCAAGGGATGCTGCGCGACCACCCCTTCGACGATGTTCGCACCGAGGCCCGGCCGCGACGGCACGATCAGCTCGCCGTCGACGATGTCGAGCTTCTGGTCGATCAGGTCCCACTTCCAGGGCACGTCGTCCATGTCGATCTCTAGGATTTCGAAATTGGGCATGGCCGCGCAGAGATGGGCGTTGATGAGCGTGGCCAGCGGGCTCATGTAGTTGTGGGGCGAGAACATCGTGTCGTAGTGGGCGGCCAGTTCGCAGATCCGGCGCGCCTCGGACAGGCCGTTGGCGAGCGTCTCGACCATGACCACGTCCGTCACGTGGCGCTCGAAGAATGGCCGAAATGCCTCACGCCGGATGAGCGCCTCCCCGTGACAGAGCCGCGTTCGGGTCTGACTCCGCGCTGACAGCAGCGCATCGGGATCGAAGCCCTCCGCCTCAAGCCAGTAGAGGTTGAACGGCTCCAGCGCCCGTGCCAGCTGCACGATCCCGCCATGGCGATACTCCTGGCCAACATCGAACAGGATCCCCATCGATGGGCCACAGCGCTCGCGTAGGGCGCCGACGAATGCCACGGCGGCATCAATCCGGTAGCGGTCGATCGCGCCATCCAGCGTCGGCGGCAGGCCGCTGGCCAACCCGGGCACGAGCAGGTTGGTCTTGAGCGCCCGAAACCCCGCCTTCTCGACGTCGTCGACGAGCGCGATCCAGCTGTCCATCGAGCGCGCCGGCGCAACGCCGAGCGCCTCCGGATCGATCGCCCGATATGACGCGAAATGCGACCAATAGAGCGGGATGCGATCGCGGTACAGCCCCCCGAGCAGCTCGTAGACCGGCACGCCGAGCGCCTTGCCCTTGATGTCGTAGAGCGCGATGTCGATTGCGGCGATCACCTTCATCCGCTCCGGAACCCCGGCGCGGCCCGAATCCCACAACCGCCGGCTGATCCAGTCGATCCGCATGGGGTCCTGGCCGATCACCTCCCGGCCAACCAGCCGGATGGCCTCGGCGAGTGATGGCGCGGCGTGCCAGTCATAGCCCTCGCCCCAGCCGACGATCCCCTCGTCGGTGGTGACCTTGACGAACAGAAAGTCGCGGCCGCCGATCCCGCTGCTGCAGGTGATCGGTTCGATCGAGGTGATCTTCATGGCAGCCGCTCCGGCCGCAAGGGATGCGCCCGCACGACATCCTCATTGATGTCGGCGCCCCAACCGGGCCGATCCGGAACGATGAGTTGCCCGTTCTCGATCTCGAGCGGGTGGGTCAGCAGGTCACCCTTCCAGGGGATGTCGTCAAGGTCGATCTCGAGGATCTCGACGTTGGGTACGGCCGCGCACAGGTGGGCGTTGATCAGCGTCCCCAGCGGGCTCATCCAGTTGTGCGGCGAGACCATCGTGTCGTAGAGCTCCGCGAGCTCCGCGATCCGCCGGCTCTCGGACAGGCCGTTGGCCAGCGTTTCAATCATCACGATAGCGGTGACGTGCTGCCGGAAGAACGGCCGGAATTGCTCTCGCCGGATCAGGCTCTCGCCATGACACAGGCGCGTCGTGGTCTGCTGGCGCGCGGCCAGCAGGGCATCGGCGTCAAACGACTCAACCTCCAGCCAGTACAGGTTGAACGGCTCCAGCGCCCGGGCGAGCTGGACGATGCCGCCCATCCGGTAGTCGAACTGGACGTCCACGGAGACACCGATCCCGGGGCCAACGACATCGCGCAGGGTCCCGATCCACTTGACCGCCTCGTCGATCGTCCGTCGGTCGATGGCCCCGTCGTGGTAGGTCGGCAGGGTCGGCGGCCCGCCGTTGATCCCTTCCTGGATCAGGTTGGTCTTGAGCACCTTGAAGCCGCGATCGACCACACTGCGCGCGCCCGCCGCCCAGGCCGCATAGGTGAACTCGGGCTCCTGGCCGACGATCGCCGGCCAGATCGCCCGGTAGGTCGCAAAGTGCGACCAGTAGAGCGGGATTCGGTCCCGGAACAAACCGCCGAGCAGCTGATAGACGGGCACGCCGAGCCACTTGGCCTTGATGTCCCAGCAAGCCAGGTCGATGGCGGCGAGGACCTTCATCCGCTCAGGAACACCGGGTCGCCCGCCGTACCAGATCTGCTCGTTGAGGAGCTCGATGCGACGGGGATCCTCGCCGATCAGCCGCCGGCCCATGACCTGGAGCGCCGTCATCAGCGAGGCCGAGGTGTGCCAGTCGTAGGTCTCGGCCCAGCCGGTGATCCCCTCGTCAGTCGAGACCTTGAGGAAGCCGAATTCGCGCAGCCCGCCGTCGCACACGAACGGCTCGATCGCGGTGATCCGCATCCACTGCCCTCCGGTCCAGTCCCGCCCCTTGCTCTCAACGGACTGCCACGGTCACGTTGTATGTTGTCGACAAGATACAAGATGACGATCCGAGACTGAAGGAGGTTGCGATGGCGCTTGCAGAGACCCGCACATGGCTTCGTGGCCCCGTGGTCGCCGTGGCCACCCCGTTCGCCGACGACTTCGGGCTTGACCTTGGCGGCCTTGCCCGCAACGTCGAGTTCATGGTCGCCGGCGGCATGACCCGCGGGCAGGCCGTGCTGCTCGTCGGTGGTGCAGCGGGCGAATTCCCCGCCCTCAACCGGGCAGAGCGGATCGCCGTGATGAAGGCCTCCGTGGATGCGGCGGCCGGGCGCGTGCCGGTCATGACCAGTGTTCAGCACACCGATTGGCGCGAAGTCGTCGAGCTGGCGAAGGCGGCCGAGGGCGCCGGGATCGCCGGTCTCCAGGTAGGCGTGACCTACTACTACCCGGCAACCCAGGACGACCTTGCCCGGCTCGTCGAGCACGTCTCCGCGGCCGTGTCGATCCCGCTGATGATCTACGCCACCTGGTGGGAAGGCGGGATCAAGATCGACGGCTCTCTGCTGTGCCGGCTGGCGGAGTTGCCCAACGTCGAGGCCGTGAAGTGGTCGGCACCATCGGTTGGCGAGTTCACCGAAGGCGTGGGCGCCGCCGCGGACCGTCTCGTATTCATCGACAACCAGGGCATGTACGTCGAAGGCCACCAGCTAGGTGTCGCGGGGTTCGTCACGCATGTCGGCGGCTTCTGGCCGCAGTACTCGCTCGAGCTGTGGCATGCGCTCGAGGCCGGCGACTACGCGGGCGCCGCCGAGAAGCTTGCCGCCTTCAAGCCGGCCTGGTCCGACTGGGCCGGGCGAGTGATGGCCGAAACCGGCGGCGAGGGCCCGTTCATCAAGACCGCCCTCGCCGAAGTTGGGCTGTCTGCGGGCCCGCCGCGCCCACCGTCGGTGGCCCCGAGTCCAGTACTCAGGGCGGAGCTGCATGCCCTCTTCTCGGCGGCCGGCGTTCCATTGGCCGGGGTCGCAGAAGCCATCGCCTAGTCCTGGGTGATCCTGGGACGGTCCGCGCAGCCCACGTGGCATACGGCGGCCCCGCCCCCGGGCACTCCATGGCTCGCCCGCGGACGCGGGAACGATGGGCGCGCCATCCGACCGACGTGGCGACAACCGCGGGCTCGCCCGGGCGCTTGCGGGCGCTTTCCGGGCACGTTCCCGGCCCTTCCCGGTCGGTTGGTATGCCCAGCGAGCCACCCGACGGGCGAGCGACGCATCCCGTTCGTTTCGCCGGCCCGTTGGTTCGCCCGGCGTTCCAGGACTGACGTCCGTGAGCGCGATGGGTCGGTGCCGCCGGAGTGCCGCCCGAGTGCCGCCGGAGTGCCGCCGGCCGACGTGAAACGTCCTGGAGTCCCCCGGTCGGCGTGCCATGGGCCGGGGTCGTCAGCCGGGTTTGACAGGGGCCTGGATTGTCGACAATATACGCATAGCGCTGGTCGACCGGGTCGGCGGCGCACGGCTCTCCTCCGGCCGGCCGCGCATCATCGAGATGCACGGTGATGCGCGGGACGGCAGCCTCCTCCGCTGTCCCGCGCATCTCATGGCCTCGGCATCGGGCAGGTCTGGAGGCACGATTTGGTGAGCGTCGGTTTCGGCTTCCTCGGGTCCGGGTTCATGGCCCACACCTACGCGGAGTGCCTGGCTCGACACATCCCCAACGCCCATCTCGTGGCAGTCGCGCTTGGCTCACGCGCTGCAGCCCTCGCAACAGAGTACGGCGTGGCCGTTGAGCCGAGTGCTGCGGCACTCCTGGCGCGCGACGATGTCGACGCGGTGCTCATCGCGACACCCCACTCCACCCATCGAGCCCTGACCGTCCAGGCCGCTGCGGCGCGAAAGCACGTCTACATGGAAAAGCCGATGGCGGTGGAACTGGCCGAGTGCGACGCCATGATCGCCGCATGCCGTGCCGCCGACGTCCTGCTGACGGTCAACCACGTGACCCGCTACCGCCGCTCGCCCGGCACGGCCAAGCGCCTGCTCGACGAGGGGGCGATCGGCGAGCTGCGACTGATCCGCATCCTGAGTTCGGTGATCGCGTACCTGCCGGACGACCACGGCTGGACGAAGGACCCGGGCGAGGGCGGGGCCTGGCTGGACATGGGCGTCCACCTGTTCGATGCGCTGCGCTGGTTTACCGGGTCGGAGGTCGAACAGGTCTTCGCCCGGATCCGCGATTTCGCCGGGCCCGCGCACATGCGCCGAAGCGGCACGGCGGAGGCGGTCCTGGCCAACGGCGTGGTCGCCCAGCTCCTGATGAGCTTCGAGATGCCGTCGCCGGGGTTGGGGTCCCAGAACCAGTTCACCTTCATCGGCAGCCACGGGATCATCGAGTGCGACGCCTACGGGAAGGTTCGGCTCGGGCGAGACGATCGCTGGGAGGAGGTCTACGAGATGCCCTCGTTCGCGCTCAATGCGGACGTCTACAGCCCGGTCCGCCTGGAGGCGTTCGCGGCCCAGGTGGAAGGCTTCGCGGCCGCGATCCTTGCGGGCGGTGGCCCGCGAATGGCCGGCGAGGATGGTCGAGCCGCCATCGAGATTGTCGAGGCCGCGACGCGTTCGTCAGCCGATGGGCTGGCGGTACGCCTGCCGCTCGGCGCCGGCTGACGGCGCCGCGACGACACCCCGACCCGACCACCGTCCCCGAACGCCGAAGCGGAGCCATCGTCATGCGCATCAAGGCTCGCTCCACGCTCAACGCCGCCGAACCGGGGACGTCGCGGGCTGCGGCGACCTTTCCGACCTTCTGCGTGCTGGCCGACGGCAGCTTCCTGGCCAGCTACAGCATCGGTTCGACCAAGGACAGCGATGACCTGACCGTCGAGCTCCGTCGATCGACCGACGGCGGCGCGATCTGGGACGAGCCGCGCCGGCCATTCGAGACCACGGTGGGCGGGCGGCGAGGGTCGCTCAAGTTCGCGCCGATGACCAGGATGGATGGCGAACGCCTGATCATCGTCTGCCTGTGGATCGATCGAGAGGCCTTCCCCGGCCAGCCGCTGTTCAACCCGGTGACCGAGGGCTGCCTGCCAATGGCAATCGTGGTCGCCGATTCTCTCGACTCGGGGGCAACCTGGACACCGTGGCGCCTGGTGCCGATGCCAGCGGACGTGGGGCCGCCGAGCCTGACCACCGGCCTGCTCCGGTTTCCCGGCGGCCGGCTGCTGCTCAGCGTGGAGACGAACAAGGAGTTCCTCGACGATTCGCCCTGGTTCCAGCGCGTGGTCCACCTCTGGTCGGACGATGATGGCCAAACCTGGTCTGCGCCGGTGACGGTGATCGCGGACCCCACGGGGCGAATCGCCAACTGGGACCAGCGCGGTGCAGTGGCGCCGGACGGACGGCTGGCGAGCTTCGCCTGGATCTACGACTTCAAGGCGGTTGCGTATCGAAACATCCTCCGGCGAATCAGCGCCGACGAAGGCCGGACCTTTTCCGAGCCGGTCGACCTCGGCTTCACGGACCAACCCGGCCACCCGGCCATCCTTCCGGACGGGCGGGTCGCCCTCGCCTGGGTCGATCGGTTCGGCTCGCGCTCCATCCGTGCCCGATCGGCGGCGTCGATCGACGCTCCCTTCGAGCCGGCCAGCGAGGTCGTGCTGTTCGAGGCGACCCCGGTGGCGTCGGCGACATCGAGCGGGACCACCGGCGATGCGCTCGTCGAGATGGGCACGTGGTCATACGGATTGGCGTATGCCGAGGCGCTGCCTGACGGCGACATCGGCGTCGTCCACTACGCCCCGGGGCCGGCAGGCGGGATCGACGTCCGCTGGGTGCGCCTGGCCATCGATGGCTGACCGGTGACCACGCCGCTGGCCACCGAGGCCGACCGCTTTGCCAACGCGACGCTTGCCGAGATGGAGGCGTTCGCGGCGGCGGTGCTGCCGTCCTACGTTCACGACTACTACGCATCCGGCGCTCGCGAGGAAGGGACGTTCCGGGGCAACCTCGCCGCGTGGGGCCGCTGGTGGCTGCTGCCGCGGACGCTCGTCGACGTCGCGCAGGTCTCGCTCGCGACGACGGTCCTCGGTCAGCCGATTGCCTTGCCGATCATGGTCGCGCCGATGTCGTCGCAACAGCTCGCCCACCCCGACGGGGAGTTGGCTACCGCTCGTGCCGCGGCGGAGGCGGGCTCGATCATGATCGTCTCGACGAGCACGACGACCCCGATCGAGGCGATCGCCGCGGTGCCTGACCTCGCCTTCTGGTTCCAGCTCTACCCGTTCCCGGACTTCGAGGAGACGGTCGGCATGATCGATCGGGCCATTGCGGCCGGCGCGAGGGCCATCTGTCTGACCGTCGACGTCGCCAGCCACTTCGACGCCAAGCGGCGGCCCCGTGGCGGCATGCACACCCCCGCGTGGGTCACGTACCCGATGCATCCGGCTCACGCCCAGGACACCCTCGCCACGCTCGACTGGCCATATGTTGAACGCCTCCGCGGCCGAGTCAGCGTTCCGATCGTGCTCAAGGGAATTCTTCATCCAGCCGACGCTCGGGCGGCGGCAGATATGGGGATTCCTGCGGTGGTCGTCAGCAATCACGGCGGCCGGACCCTGGACGGGGCGATCACAACGGCGGAGATCCTGCCCGAGATCGCGGACGCCGTCGGCGACCGGTTGGAGCTGCTGGTCGACGGCGGGATCCGCCGCGGCGCCGACGTCATCCGGGCCCTGGCCCTGGGCGCCCGGGCCGTGCTGGTTGGCCGGCCCTTCCTGTGGGGTCTCGCGGTCGCCGGGCAGGCTGGCGAGCGTCACGTCTTTGCAACGCTCCGCAAAGAGCTCGAGCAGGATGCGCGGTCCTGCGGG
>JANNQZ010000426.1:0-5428 GCA_031401015.1 Chloroflexota bacterium
AGCGCGGCTTGATGTGCTCGGGCCGGAGCGGCTCGCGCAGGAGTGGGTTGTCGAGCAGGTAGATCTGGCCGACCGACAGGAAGTTCGCGGCGCGCCAGTAGGCGTCGATGCGCTCGAGCTCCTCGTCGGTCAGCGGGCCGGCGTCGGCGTGGTTCCGGGTAGCGAGTTCGGCTGTCATTGGCGAGACCCCTACCGACGATCAATGCCAGAACGACGACTGGGTGGCGGCAAGCAATGGCTCGCCGCGCTCGCGACGAAACGCGCGACGAGCGGTGCCTTGCCGAGCGCGGTCCGGGGGATGGCGTCGACGCGCTCGACGCGGACCCGAACGCCATCAGCTCCCGCCTGCTGGAGCGCGGCCCGCACGACGAGGGCGGGAGCGAGGGCCAGATGACGCAGTCGCATGAGTCCCCTTGAGGGTGGTGGGTTGACAGCAGCCATGGTGGCCGACACTTTCGATTGTGGACGGATCGACTCGGTGAACCGAAATCCTACCCGCGATCCCGCTCCCGCCTACTACGCGGGCGTAGGGTCAGGCACCGAACGTCATCAGTCACACCGCCACTCGCTCGCAGGCGAGTGATCGTGCTCGCCGTCGCAGCACCCCGCCTCGGGGCCGGCAAGATAGCGCTCCGGGTCCGCCTCGAAGCGGGTCAGGCAGCCCGGGCACTTGAAGCGAAGGGTGCGTTCTCCGTACCGAGCCGTCAGGCCCTCTCCCGCCGGGATGTCGTTGCCACAGACCAAGCAACGGGCCGATGGCTCGAGTCGCGAATTCCGAATGACGATCGACGCAGGGCTGTTCATCACGCTGCCTCCACCAGGATCCGTCCACGGAGCATGCCCATCTGGCATGTGAACTCGTGCTCGCCGGGCTCACCGGGCATAAATTCAACTGGCACGACCTCGCCAGCCGGCAGTTCGGCCGAACGTGCGAAGTCCGGGATCAGGACGCGCTCGGAGCAGGCAGCCGTCTCCTCGCGTCGGAAGAGAAGGCGGACCGGGCGACCGGCCGCGACCCGGATCGTGTCCGGGGTATATCCGCCCTTCACGAGAATCATGACCTCCTGGTAGCCGTCCGAAACCGTGGACGCCTGGACACCCTCGTTTCGCTTAAACCAGAAGAACCAGGCGACCCCGACGGCGGCCGCGAGTCCGACCACGGTGACGATGATCTGATCGGGAGTCATGCGGGTACCTCCTGGAGCCGGAACCGCTTCAGGCGGTTGGCGTTGCTGATGACGGTGACCGAGCTGAACGACATCGCCAGCGCGGCGAGGATCGGGCTGAGGAGCAGCCCGATGAACGGGTAGAGGACCCCGAGCGCGACCGGCAGCCCGAGCCCGTTGTAGACAAACGCCCCGAACAGGTTCTGATAGACGTTGCGCATCGTCGCCCGGCTGATCGCGATCGCCGACACGACGCCGCGCAAGCTGCCCGAGATGAGGGTCACATCCGAGGCCTCGATTGCGACGTCCGTTCCGGTCCCGATCGCGAAACCGACATCCGCCTGGGCGAGGGCCGGCGCGTCGTTGATGCCGTCGCCGACCATTGCCACGGTCCGGCCCTCGAGCTGGAGCTTGCGGACCTCGTGGGCCTTGTCCTGGGGCAGGACCTCAGCGAGGACACGATCGACGCCGACCCGGCGGGCGATTGCTTCGGCGGTCCGGCGGTTGTCGCCGGTCATCATCACGACCTGCAGACCGAGCTTGCGCAGGGCCGCGATCGCCGCCTGCGAGTCGGCCTTGACCGGATCGGCGATCGCGATGACGCCGGCCGCGCGATCGTCGAGGGCGACGAAGACCGGGGTCTTGCCCTCGTCGGCGAGACGCGCTGCATCCGCCTCCAGCGTCTCGGCCTTCACGCCGGCTGCCTCCAGGAAGGCTCGCTTGCCGACGAGGACCCGGCGCTCGCCGAGCCACGCGCGGATGCCGTGGCCCGGGACAGCCTCGAAGCTTGTCGGGGCAAGGGGGGTCAGCCCACGCTCGGCGGCGCCCTCGACGATCGCCGCCGCGAGCGGATGCTCGGAATCGCGTTCGGCGGCCGCCGCAAGGGCCAGGATCGCGTCGACCTCAAACCCGTCCGCCGGAACGATATCGGTCACGGCGGGCTTGCCCACCGTGATCGTGCCCGTCTTGTCAAGGACGATCATGTCGATCTTCTTGGCCGCCTGTAGGGCGTCACCGGAGCGGATGAGGATCCCGTGGCTGGCTGCGAGCCCGACGCCGGTCGTGAGCGACATCGGCGTCGCCATCCCCAGAGCACACGGGCAGGCGATGATCAGCGTCGTGACCGCCACGATCGTCGCGTAGGTAAAGGCCGGCGCCGGCCCGAAGTCGTACCAGATCACGAAGCCCAGGATCGACAGGATGACGACCGCGGGCGTGAAGTAGCCGGACACGACGTCGACGATCCGCTGGATCGGCACCTTCGAGGCCTGCGCGTCGCCGACCATCCGGACGATCGTCGCCAGGGCGGTGTCCGCGCCGACCTTCGTCGCCCGGAACCTCAGGCTGCCGGTCGTGTTCATCGTCGCCCCGATGACCTCGTCGTCGGGGCCCTTCGCGACCGGCATCGACTCACCGGTGATCATCGACTCGTCGACCGCCGAGGCGCCCTCAAGAACGACGCCGTCGACCGGGATCTTCGAGCCTGGCCGGACGACGACGACGTCGCCGACGACGACCTCATCGACCGGGATCTCGGCCTCCAGCCCGTCCCGGACCACCCGGGCGGTCTTGGGCTGGAGTCCGATGAGCTTCTCGATCGCCTCCGACGTCCGCCCCCGAGCCTTGACCTCCATCGCCATGCCGAGGACGACGAGCGCGGTCACGACGACCGTGACGTCGTAGTAGACGTCGGTCATCTCGGCCGACGGAAAGAGCTGCGGGAAGAAGAGCGCGACGGTCGAGTAAACCCAGGCGGTACCGGTCCCGATGGCGATCAGCGTGTGCATGTTCGCCGAGCGGTGCCTGAGCGCCTCCCAGGCACCGGTGAAGAACTGGTTGCCCGAGTAGACGATCACCGCCAGCGAAGCGATGCCCATCGCGACCCATAGCCACCACAGCTGGTCGCTGTCGCGCGGGAAGATGTCCCGAAGCCCGGGGATCAGCCAGGGATAGGAAAGGACCATCGTCGGGGCGCCAACCGCCGCGCCGAACCACCACTTGCGCATGAGCGTGTGGTATTCGGCCTGGCGATCACGCGCCGGCGAGGTTCCCGACGCCGTGGCCGCCGGGAAGCCACCCGGCGTTGTTCGCCCTCGGCCCGGTGCAGCCGGGTCAATGGCACGAGTGTTCGTTGCGCTGGTCATGGTCCTCCGTCTCGTTTCCCGTTCGGATCGTGCGAGGCTCGGTCGTCGCGCCTGCCTGTCGAGCGTGACCGCTCAGACTGAGAGCCAGGTGAGGGCTGGCTGAGATCATCGTCGCGCGATACCTCAGCACCTTGGCCGCCGTGGCTGTCGGGTCCGGCATGGCCGACGTGCCCGCCATGACCCCCGTGACCGCCCGCGTGCATCAGGATCATGGCGCCGAACAGCCCGGCGTAGAGGACGGTCGAGAGGGACACGACGCCGCCGACGACAAGCGCGGCAACGACGATCCCGACCGCCAGAGCGGGCAGGAGCCAGCGGGGAAGCGTTGACGTCGTTGGCGCAATTGGGATGACAGGTGCCGGTCGGCTGACGCGATGCGTGGACGGGTCGTGAGCATGAGCGGTCATGATTGGCTGGCCTCCTTACGTCGACTCGGCCGAGCGGCCGAACGCCCAGAGGCATCCGGCCACCCAGGCGATCAGGGCCGCGCCTGCCGCGGCGATGGCGGCCGTCGCGTCGAAGGCGAGGACCGCGCGCAGGGCAATCAGCGGGAGCGAGCAGATCCACAGGACGAGCGCAGCACCGAGGGCCGTCTCGAGGCGCGACGCCCGGTCACGAATGCGCTGGACGATCGACGGCGTAGGGTCGTCCACGAGCCCGATGTGACCCCGATAGCGGCCCATGCCGCAGGTGAAGCGGATCTCGCCCGGGGGCTGGGCCGGTAGATCGATCGTGGTCGTGCCGGTCGGGGCGAGGCGTCGGTCCAGCCTCGGCGCCGAGAAGACGACCCGCTCGGTGCAGGCGTCGTCGTCGTCACGCCGGAATACGAGTCGGAGGGGCAGCCCGGCGCGGGCAATGATCGCGCCCGGGTGATAGCCGGCATGGACGGTGACTTCGACGAGCTGGTAGCCGTTGCGGTCGAGCCGCGCCCGGACGGGCTGCTCGTGCATGGCTATCCCTGCCCGCCGAGGACCAGGAAGAGCACGCTGACGAGCACGACGATCGCCCCGGCGGCCAGCGGGTGGGCGACCGCGCCGGCCATCGCCGACATTCCCGTCATCGTCATCGCCCCACCCGCGAGGAGCAGGTCGGCGACGAGAAGGATCGCGGCGACGAGGAGAAGGGTGAGGAGCAGGTCCGGCATCCTGTGATTTCAGCGGCTACGCCTGAGCGCCCGATGAGGGCCAGATAATGCCAGGCTGAGAACACTTGTTCCGGGCCCGCGACGCCTTCGGCGATTCCCGGTCACTCGCCTGATGTGACAAGAAACAGGCCGAGAACGAGGAGTCCCAGGAGCCAAACGACGCCGATCAGCCCACCAACCGCGAGGGCCAGGGCGAGCGTGCTCAGCGAACCGCCCGCGGCAACAGAGAGGAACCAGCCGGTCATGAGGGCGGTCCACAGCAGCATGAAGAGGCCAACCGTCCGTGGCCTGAGCGGCTTCGGAGCCTGTTCGCTGCCCACGCCGGCGCCGCCGCCCGGGTAGACGGTCAGCAGGATCGCGAACCCGAGCGCCAGCCCGACGATCGCCAGCACGACCTTCGTCCCGCCGGCGTGCTCGAGGCGCCAACGATTGATCACCCGGATCAGGTCGGGCTGGCTGGCAAGGACAAGCAGCGCGACAAGCGGGGTGATGTCGGCGAGGTTGGCGGTCTGAGATCGACGGGTCATCAGCCTGTTCGTTCCTCATGCCGTGGAGCCTGAGTCGGCGCCGTCAAGTGGCGGCCGCGAGATCGGCTCGCATGTCGAGCGGATGCCGCCCGTCCGAGCGCGGTCCGAAGCAGGCCGTCGACCTCGTCCCGGACCTCCTGGCTCGGGAGGCAGTCGCCGAGCTCGAGCTCGACCAGGCGCACGAGCAGCGAATCGAGCGAGCCCCTGGCGGCCAGGAGCTGCTGTGCGATCTCCGGGAACCGATCGCCGGCGGCGATCATCCCGGCGAGAGCGGCGACCTGGCCGCTCGCGCGCTGGGCTCTTCGTCCCGTATATATAGCAGTCTCAATCTTAACTCGCTGGAACTTCGTGATGTATGTTACTACCTCACGTTGTAAGTCCTCGCTTGAAAAAGAATTCTTAGTCAGTCGAACGTTGTGGATATAATTTTCTAAAGTCAACACTGTA
>JANNQZ010000427.1:0-15603 GCA_031401015.1 Chloroflexota bacterium
CCCTCCTGGACGCCGAATACCCGGTTCAGGACCTCGTCACGGACAGAACGCTGGAGAATGGTTCGCCCCGCGACGTCAACGATCGCGAGGCCGGAGCCGCCGACTACGAACATCGCGAACGCGACCAGCGGCGATGCCAACCACGCCGACAGCCCGAGCGCGAGACCCCATAGGCACGCTCCGGCGGTGGCGACGGAGGACAATCGCCCGCTCCTGGCGAGCAGGACGCTCAATGCGCCACCGGCGATCGTGCCGGCGCCAAGCGCCGCGCTCAGAATCCCGGCACCCGGCTCCCCCATTCCCAGGAGATCGAGTGCCATCAGCACGAACAGAACATCGGCGGCGCCGACCATCATCATTCGCGCCGACATGAGCCCGACGACCAGGCGGGCATCCGGATCCGTCACCACGGCACGAAGCCCGACCAGGACGGCATTTGGCTCACGGACACGGGCGCCTGCGTGGTTTGCTTGATGAACGTTTGGAATCGGTTGGTCAATTGATGGCGTGGGGACTGACGTCTGGGGCCGGAGCCCGACGCACAGCAGCGCACCGATCAACACGGCAGCGGCGCCAACGGCCATGACGGCAGATGGGCCAGCCACCGACACGACTGCCGCGGACAGCAGCGGACCGAGCAGCATCCCCGCCCCTTCGACGATGCCCGCAGCTCCATTGGCCGACGTGAGCTCGTCGGGCGTCCGAGAGAGCGCTGGCAGCATTGCCGACTGGGTCGGCCGGATCACCACCAGGGCGGCACTTCCAATTCCCGCGACGAGATAGACCACCAGGATTGGGGCATCTGACTCCATCATCGCCGCGGTTGTGGCCAAGCCGATCCCGTAGGCGAGGTAGCCGCCGATCAGCGCAAGACGCCGGTCGCGGCGATCACCGAAGACGGCGGCCGCCGGAGCGACCAGGGCACCCGGCACCAGCATCAGGACGGCCACGATGCCAACGGACCCTGGACCCGTCCGCTCGTAGGCGAACAGAAGGATCGCGACCCAGGTCGCGTACTCGGCCGTGCTGAAGGCCAGGAACGCCCCGAGCAGGCGACGCAGGCCTCGGTTGCGCAGGATTCGGACGGCGGAGGTGCCCGAACCGGTCCTCTCAGCGAGTTGCCTCGAATCGATCTTCCGCTGGCCGTCGTCGGACATCGGACGAGTCTACGACCCGCCGCCGACCCTGATGGTCGGGCCGCTCCCGTACCATCGAATCCATGGTGTCCCCCCAGCAGCTTGATCGAGTCACGGCGCGGCGGTTCATGGCCGCTCGACACCTGCTCCTGCCGCCGCGCTCACTTCCCGCGGAGCCAGCTTCGGTCATGCGTGTGGTGGAACGGCTCGGCTCGCTCCAGTTCGATCCGCTCGACGTGACGGGACGCAACCACGATCTGGTCCTGGCCGCCAGGATCGCCGACTACCAGCGAGGCTGGACGGACGCGCTGCTGTACGAGGATCGCCGCCTGTTCGAGGCCTATAACAAGGGCCTGTCGCTCCTGCCGACCGCCGAGCTGCCGTGGTATCGGGTCACGTGGGACCTGAACGCGGCCGAGCACGGTCCGGCGACCTTTCGCGCGCATGCCGCCCTGGTCGACGAGCTGCTGGACCGGATCCGGCGCGATGGCCCGCTGTCGTCAACGGACCTCGAGCCGCGGGTGGCGATTGAGTGGTACTGGCGGCCGACGAACCAGGTCCGGGCGATCCTGGAGGCGCTCGGCGAGGCCGGGATCCTTGGACTCACGCGGCGCGAGGGGAATCGGCGTGTCTACGATCTCGTGGAGCGGCTATTCCCGGCTGAACTCCTGGCGAGCCGGCCACCGGAACGCGAGCAGCGTCGTCACAAGCTGCTCTCTCGCTATCGCGCACATGGGCTCCTCGGGCGCTCGGGGAGTGCCGAGCTGTGGTACGGAACGGCGCCTGCCACGCGATCCGTGGACCGCGCCGACGCCCCGACTCGCGGGGAACTGCTGGCCGAGCTGGTCGAAGCGGGGACGCTGATCCCGGTGACGATCGATGGCGTTCGGGGCGATCGGTTCGTGCTCGCCGACGAGCTGGACCTGCTTGCCGACACAGCCGGTGGAGCCCGGGCAACCCAGGATCCGGCCGTCGCGTTCCTCGCCCCGCTCGACCCGTTCGCCTGGGATCGGGAGTTCCTGCGCTCGCTGTACGGCTTTGACTACGTCTGGGAGGTCTACGTCCCTGCTGCCAAGCGACGCTGGGGCTACTACGTCCTGCCGGTGCTCTTCGGTGACCGCCTCGTTGGCCGGATTGAGCCGCGGATCGATCGACGAGCGGGCGTCCTCCGGGTGCTGGGTATGTGGTGGGAAGGCGACTTTGACCCGCTTGCGACCGATGGTTTCGTTGATGCCCTGGTGACCGCGCTCGAAGCACACGCGCGGTTCACCGGAGCCCGCCGCATTGCCCTACCGAGAGCCGCAGCGCAGCGGCCCCTCGGCGCTGCGATTCGCGAACGGCTGGGGCGGGGCGGGCAGCTCAGGCCGTGACCCGCATCAGACCGTGACGGTGATCAGGGTCCAGGCGCCAATGTTGCCGGCCTTGTCCCGGGCACGGATCCGGTACGCGTAGGTTCGGGCGCGCGGAAGCGTTTCGGTCACGCTCGTCCCGGTCCGAAGCCCCAAGGCTCGCCACGCACCCCCCACCACCCGTCGCTGGATCTCATAGTCCTGCACGCCGGCGGTGAGGACCTGGAGCAGCGGGTCGCCGCCCGTCCATCGAACCGTTACTCGCGATCGCGTGACGTCGAACGGGACAACCGACGTACCGCCGCCTTTCACCCAGGCGCCGGTCCGATCGGTCCGTTTGAGAAAGACCCCCGCGTAGTAGCGGTACCCGGTCGTCGGCGACACGGCGACCCCGAATCCCACGTAGTTGAAGTCGGCCGAAAGCAGCACGGCGCGATGTCCGGGTGACTCGAGCCAGGCAGCCACGACCTGGGCGGTCGAGTCGGTCACCGATTGGTTGCTGTTCCAGCCGATCACCTCGCCGGCCCCGAACCATGGGATGCCCGCCTTCACGATGGCATCGAAGACGCGGCTGCCGTCAGGATTGGTGTGGGAGAGCAGGTCCCCGGCCGCCATCGTCTCGGCGCGCTGCTCCGCGATCGCCATGATGTCCGGCTCGAACTCGAGCGCCACAAGGCCATGCCTGGCGCGCTCGGCATTGACCAACGAGCCAGGATGAACCTCGACCTGGATCAGGCTCGAGGAATCGAAGGCGGGCAATGCCGCAGCCACCGGTCCGGCTGCCGCGGACGCGATCAGGCAGCCGGACAGGAGTACGCCAAGGCGTCGGGCGGCGGTGGGCACCCAGGTAGCATCGGTACGATCTCGCTTGCCCCATATGGGCCATGCGTCCCAGTCGACTGGTGCGTTGGTCACGGGTCCTCGACCCCGGAGTCCAGCGTTCCACCCTTATCCGATCCGGAACGTCGAACGCGCCGCATGTGAGACCATCCGGGCCTGGCAAATCAGGAAGGAGCGCCCTCATGGCTGCCGTTCGACGGGCTGAGGCCACTTGGTCGGGCCCACTCACCACCGGTTCCGGCACCGTCAGCGCCCGGTCCTCGGGGACCTTCACCGATCTCGCCGTGTCCTGGTCGGCCCGGACTGAAACCCCCGAGGGCATGACCAGCCCGGAGGAACTGGTCGCGGCCGCCCACGCCGCCTGTTTCTCAATGGCACTGTCGGGGGCCCTCGGGCGGGCCGGCACCCCGCCGGAACGGCTGGATGTCTCCGCCGAGGTCACGTTTGACAAGATCGAGGCGGGCTGGCGGGTCGTGTCGAGCGCCCTGACCGTGCACGGCGTGGTCCCCGGCATTTCGGCCGCCGATTTCACCGCGGCTGCGGAAGGGGCACGTGACGGCTGCCCGATCAGCCAGGCGCTCAAGGGCAACGTGGCGCTCAGCGTGGTCGCGACGCTGGAGGCATAAGGCCCGACACTCAGCCGATTGACAGCATCCGTCGTGGATTGAGAACGGTCATCGTCTCGATCTCCGCGCCCGAGACGCCGGCGGCTCGCAGGCGCGGCAGGAACGTCTCCGCGAGATAGGTATACCCGCGGCCCCCGTAACGAGTGAGCTGCGAGTCGTGGCAGACGTCCTGACTGAGCAGGATTCGGTCAGCGTGGCCACGCCCAAGCAGCTCGGACAACAACTCGACGATGCGGCCCTCGCCGTGCTGTTCGAGCGGCGTGAAGGCCATCCCGAGGAAGTCGAATTCGAGGCTGGCGCCGCGCCGGACGATCTCCAGGTAGTGCTCCAGCATGGGATACGAGTCCGCGTGGCCGATGACCACCCGTGACAGATCGGCGCCCTCGTCCTCGAAGATGCGGAGTTGGGCGAGGCCCACCGCGGACATCACCGCATGGGTCGTGATCGCCAGGCCCGTCCGACGGGAGGCGCGGGCTGCGGCCCGGTGCACGCGCTCCTCAACCGCGGAGACCCACGGCTTGTCCGTGCCGATTTCGCCGATGATCCCGGGCCGGATGCCCGTCTCCCCCACCCCGCCCTCGATTTCAGAGACCAGCTGGTCGGCGAGGTCGTCCACCGACCGACGATCGATCAGCGCCTCCACCGGGTAGTGGGCACCTCGGTACCAGCCGCAGCCCATCACGAGATGGAGCCCGCTCGTCTCGGCAAGATCCTGGAGCCAGAGCGGGTCGCGACCGACGCCGTCGAGCGTCAGGTCCACCAGCCCGCTCCCGCCAGCCCGCTTGAAGCGGTCGAGCTCCCCAAGAATCGTCGGCTCGTCACGGGTCAGCTGCCAGTAGTCCCAGCGCCCCCCGATGTGCCACAGCGTGATCTGAGTGTGCTCGTGCGGCAGCGTGAACCCGAGCGCGGCAGGTTCAATGGGTCCGAGAACGGTCTGGACATGAGCCATCCGCCCGGATGCTACGCCGTCCGGGCTCGATTGGGGCGGCCCTCGCGGGCCGGAGACAGGTGACTGCCGGATCGTCCGGTTCCATATATCGTTCGCCGCATGTTCAGTCGCTGGGGAGCCCTCGTCTATCGGTTCCGCAGGCCGGTGGCCGGCTTCATGGTGGTCGTGGCCATCGCGGCTGCCTCGCTTGCTACACAGACGTCGTCAGTGCTGAGCGCCGGCGGCTGGCTGGATGCCACCTCCGAGTCAGCGGACGTGGCCGCCCAGCTCGATCGCGAGTTTGGGGCTGGCAAGAGCTCCGTCATCGCCCTGTTTCGGGCGGATGAGCCCGGCGTGGACGCCACGACGACCGAATTCCAGGGCGCGATCGCGACATCATTGGCGCTGCTAGCGGACGATCAGCGGGTCACCGGAGTCGTGGGCTTCGAGGATACGGGCGCCGACCGCTTTATCAGCCGGGCTGGCGACGCCGCGTATGTCGTGATCCAGCTGGACCTGACCGAGGAGGAGTCGGTTGCGATCGTGGATGACCTTCGCGCCGCGATCGTGCCGCCCCCCGGCTATTCCTATCAGCTGACCGGCTACGGCCCGATCACCAAGGATTCGGCGGTCCAGTCCGAGGAGGACCTCCAGAAGGCGGAAGTGGTTTCTCTACCAATCGCCGCCCTGGTGCTGATCCTGGTATTCGCGTCGGTGGTAGCGGCCGGGATGCCGCTCTTCGTGGCCGGCCTTGCGATCCCGAGCAGCCTGGCCCTCATCTACCTGGTCGCACAGCAGATCGAGATGAGCATCTTCGTCCTCAACATTGCCACCATGCTCGGCCTTGCCCTGGCCATCGACTACTCGCTGTTCATCGTGAGTCGCTACCGGGAGGAACTTCGCCGGGGCCGCCCTGTCGGCGAGGCGGTGGAACGAGCGGTCGCCACGGCAGGCAAGGCTGTCGCGTTCAGCGGCGTCGCCGTCGCGATCGGACTGTCTGGGCTGCTCCTCTTCGAGGCGCCGGCCCTCCGCTCGATCGGCATCGCCGGAGCCCTCGTCGCGCTCTGCTCGGTCGTTTTCGCGTTGACCTTCCTGCCGGCCGTGCTTGGGATGCTGGGGCCGCGGGTCAATGCGCTGTCGCTCGGCGGGCTCACCCGTCGGTTCCGGACCGTCTCCGACCTTCCGACGACGGCGCGAGCGTCGCGCTGGGAGCGCTTGGCGCACGGCGTCATGCGCCGCCCCATCACGGTCCTCCTCCCGACCCTGGCCGTCCTGCTGATCGCCGGCAGCCCGGTCCTACGCATGGAGCAGGGCGTTCCGGGTGCCGAGATCTACCCGGCCGGCGTGGAGAGCCGCGACGCCTACGTTGCGCTCCAGACGGAGTTCTCCCCCGGCGAAACGACGCCGATCGTGATCCTGGCCAGCGTGGCGGGGTCGCCGACCGACCTTGCATCGATCCGGGCGCTCGACGACTACTCGAAGCAGCTGGTCGCAATCGAGGGCATTGATCGAGTGGAGGGTCCATTCACCATCGTCAGCCCGGCGACTGGCGACCTCCTCACGCCCGAGGAGGTCGCCGCCTTGTACGCCCTGCCCGACGGGCAACGCCCGTCGGGCCTCACGGCCCTGCTCGAGCGCTACGTCCGGGGATCGACCGTGCGACTCGACGCGATCAGCCCGATTTCGCCGGCACGACCGGCCGCCACGGACCTGATCCCGATCATCCGCGCCCTGGAGCCCGGTGATGGAATCACGACGCTGGTGGGCGGCAGCGCCGCGACCGCCAACGACTTCCTGGTGTCACAGGGCGAACGGGCGCCATGGGCCGTCGGGCTGACCCTGGTCGCCAGTGGCGCGATCCTGTTCCTGCTGTTCGGGTCGCTGATCCTGCCACTGAAGGCCGTGATCATGACCCTGCTGTCGATCAGTGCCAGTTTCGGCGCGCTGGTCTGGGTCTTCCAGGATGGCA
The DNA here is from genome assembly GCA_031401015.1 of Chloroflexota bacterium. GTDB lineage: Bacteria > Chloroflexota > Limnocylindria > Limnocylindrales > CSP1-4 > SPCO01. Next base: position 6,849 of record JANNQZ010000427.1, read on the forward strand.
ACCTCTCCGACGTCCTCGCCTTCGAGCCGCTCGGCTACACCATTGCCGGCAACCCGATCATCATGTTCAGCGTGATCTTCGGGTTGTCGATGGACTACGAGGTTCTGCTGCTGTCGAGGATCCAGGAGGCATATCGGCGCAGCGGCGACAATCGGGCGTCGGTGGCTGAGGGCCTGGCCCGCACGGCCGGTGTGATCACCGGCGCCGCGCTGATCATGATCACCGTGTTCGGCGCCTTTGCCCTGGCCGAGACCATCACGATCAAGAGCATCGGGGTCGGGATGGCGATCGCCGTATTCGTGGACGCCACGATCGTCCGGGTGCTATTGGTGCCAGCCGCGATGCGCCTGATGGGTCGCTGGAACTGGTGGGCGCCCGGGATCCTCGGTCGCCTCGTGGATCGGCTCGGGTTCAGCCACGTCGAGGAGGACGACCAGCCGGCCGGGGATGGGACCGTGGGCGTCCTGCCCAGCCGAACGGGCCCCTGATCCATCAGCCTGACGGCTCCTGATCGGTCGGCGCGCCCGGACCGCCGCGGTCATCGATACTTGCGTCAGGAGGCGCCCCGTGAACGATCGAGATGATCCGTTGACAAGACAAGGCTCGAAGGGCGGCGACGGCGCGCCAGGATCCGGCAGCGGCCGGATCTATCAGTGGGACTGGGGCCCCGATGGCGGTCGTCGGCCAGGCCTGCCGTGGATCGGGATCTTCCTGGTGGTGTTTGGTGGGCTGTTGCTGGTCCAGCAGCTCTACCCGGAGCTCGAAGCGCTCGGGTCCGTGCTTGTCCTGGCGATCGGGCTGGCGTTCCTGATCAAGTGGGCGGCCAATCGCGGGACCGGCTCGCTGTACACCGGCGCGATCATCACGGCGCTTGCCGTGCCGGGCCTCTTGAATGCGGCCGGCGTCCAGGCCAACGGGCTCAGTACGTTCAGCTTCGGGATCGCCTTCCTGTTCATTGCGGCGGTCCGCCTGGCCACCGGCGGCGGAACGGGCTGGCAGCTGTGGTTCGGCGGCCTCCTCGCGCTGGTTGGTGGCGTGAGCATCACGAGCCCTGCGTCGGGCGGCCTGGTCGTGCCGATCCTGCTGGTGGCGCTGGGTGCCGCGCTCGTGCTCCGGGATCTCGGTCGCGGCATCCGTCCGCGGTGAGCGGCTGGCAACAACCGACGCCAACACGTGACGGGGCGTCCGCGGACTCGCCCTGGGCGCGCGTGAGCGAAGCCGACCCACTCGGCACGCGTCAGCTCATTCGCCGAGGGTTCCGCGTATACCGATCCTCCGCGTGGCGCTACCTGCGGGTGGCGGCCCTTCCGGAGGTGATCCGTGACCTTCTGGCCCTCCCTGGCCTGCTGGTCAGCGGCCATGCCCTGGAGCGCGTCGTCGGCGTGATCGCGGACTTCTGGGGCCGCGTGGCTGCGAACCCGGAGGCCTACCAGGGTGCCGATTCGGTCGCGCTCCAGGCCGACCTTCAGGGCAGGCTCCAGGCCGTGATCGGACCGCCGACCGAGATGACGGCGGTGTCCGCCATCGCCGGTGGCCTGGCCGTCGCGGCGGGCTTGATCGGATGCGCAGCCGTGACGGCGGCGGCACTGGCGGCTGCGACCGGTCGCCCGATCTCGGTGGCGGGCGCGTTCCGCGTGGTCGCGGCTCGCGCGGGCCTCCTCAGATCGATCGTCGGGCTGGGGATCGCGTGGGCCGCCGTGTCGCTCCTTCCGGTGCTGCTTGAGAGCTCGGAAGCCATTCGAGCCTGGGCCGGTGCGCCCGGATCGCCGCGGCTGGTGTTGATCGATAGCCTGCTGGGCATCCTTGTCATGGTCGTCGCAGTCGGCGTCATCGTCCTGGCGGTTCGCCTGGCCATGGGCCTTCCAGCGATCCTGGCCGAGACACTTGGCCTCGGTGCGGGGATCACCCGGGGGATGGACCTGGGCCGGGGGATCCAGGTGCGCCTCGGCCAGGCCATCGCCGGCATCCTGGTCCTCCACGCGATCAGCGTCGCGGTCGGCTCGATCGCCGTTGGGTTCGCCGTGGGCCTGTCCGTGATGTCGGCATCCGTTGGCGTGGCGGCCTACCTGGTGGCGACCCTCATTGGCAATCTGCTCTGGGCGCCGGTCATTCCCGCAGTGCTGGCATACGCCTATCGAGAGCGAACAGGCGGGATCGTGGCGGCCGAGCGACGGGCGGCGCCCGACCAGCCCATGACGTAGGCGGCCAACCCGTCCGGTCCTGCTGCCGACCCATCCGGTCCCGCTGCCGACCCATCCGGTCCGCTATGCGAGCGCCCCGGTGAGGGTGGTCTCTGCGGTCGCTTCGATCGCCTGGCCCAGGGTTTCGACGACCTGCTCGATCTCGGCGTCCGTGATGATGAACGGCGGTCCGAGCAGGATCGTGTCGCCGTCGATCCCGTTGGCGTTGCCGGTCCCCGAGTAGACGAGCAGCCCGCGATCTCGCGCGGCGCGGACCACCGCCTCCGTCACCCTCGTGGCCCTCGGGAAGGGGTCGCGGCTCTCCCGGTCCGCGACGAGCTCCAGGCCGATGAGCAGGCCGCGCCCACGGATCTCGCCGACGATTGGGTGGTCGCCCAGCCTGGCGCGTAGTCCGGAGATGAGGCGCTCCCCTTTGCTCGCGCTCGCCGCGACGAGCGACTCCGTCTCCAAAATCCGCAGCACCTCACCGGCGACCGCCGCGGCCACCGGCCCGTGGGAATAGGTGAACCCATGCACGAACCCGGACCCGGCGACCCCGGGAGCTCCGACCTTCCCGGTCACGGTCCCGAAGACCTCCCCCGACGCCGCCACGAACCCGAACGGCCAGTACCCCGATGTGGCGCCCTTGGCCGCGACCAGCATGTCCGGGCGGACTCCCCAGTGATCGAGTCCGAACCAGCGGCCGGTCCGCCCAAAGCCGGTCATCACCTCATCGCCGATGAGCAGGACGCCATGACGCCGACACACCTCGGCGATCAGGGGCCAGTAGCCGTCCGGCGGGATTACGGCGGCGAGGGTTGCGCCCACGATCGGTTCGGCCACGAATGCGGCGACCGTCCCTGGACCGGCGGCCTCAAAGGCTCGGTCAAGTTCGACAGCCAGTTCGTCAGCGGACCCGAGGGCGTTGGCCCCGGCAAGCGCGGCTCGATATGGGTAGGCGGCCGAGACGTGGCGGAAGCGCCCCAGCCAGCCCTCGTATGGACGGCGGAGCGACTTGCGGCCGGACAGGTCCAGCGCACCCAAGGTGTTCCCGTGGTAGCTCCCCCAGCGCGAGTAGACGATCCAGCGCTCCGTTTCGCCCCGGGCCAGGTGATAGGCGCGGGCCAGCTTGAGCGCCGTTTCGATCGCCTCCGAGCCACCCGACACGGGGTAGATCGCCGGATCGTCGACCGGCAGGTGGCGGCCGACGGCCGCCACGTACGCCTCGAGCGGTTCCGTGGTGAAGACACTCCCATGGGCGTAGGCCAGACGCGCAGCCTGCGCCGCCATCACCTCGGCGACCTCACGCCGGCCATGGCCGATGTTGACGACGATCGCCCCGCCGGCGGCATCGAGATACTCGCGCCCGGTCGAGTCCCAGACAACGGACCCCTCGGCTCGCACGGCGACGGGCGGGTCGGCCTGGCCGGAGCGCCGGAAGACACGGCCCGATGTCATCCGCGGCATCGTACCGGACGGGACCGCGAGCGGACGGGAGCCGGCCGGCAGTCCGATGATTGGCGGGTCGTGCTCGCTAGACGCGACCCTTCGGGACGGTATGCCAGTAGGTCTTGTTGAAGACGATCTTGCCCAAGTGCCAGAGCTGATTGGGCTTTGGCGGTCGAGGCGGATGCTCGTAGTCGAACTGGAGCAACGTGCCCTTGCCGTCGCCGATCTCGAAGAAGCACATGACCTTGCCCTCGTACTCGGCGTGCTTGCCGGCCGGGGCGCGGCCCAGGATCGCCGCGGTGATCCGCTCCGCGACCACGGGCGCCTCGAAGTGGGCCGTCGAGCCGGCCTTCGACAGCGGCAGATCCGTGGCATCACCCAGCGCGTAGACATTCGTGCGGCCGCCGACCAGGAGCGTGTGTCGATCCGTGGGCAGCCAGCCGCCCGGAGCCGGTGCCAGCCCGGAGTCGATCAGGAACTGCTGGCCTTTGTGCGGCGGGACGAGGATCAGCAGATCGTAGGGCAACTCCTCGCCTTCGAGGCTCAACACGACCTTGCGGGTCGGATCGATCGCCTCGACATTGAAGAACGTGTGCAGCTCGATGCCCTTTTCCTCGAGGATGGGGGTGGCCATGTCCGACACGCTCTCGATGGTGAAGGCACGGCCGATCGGCGAACAGAAGTCGATCGAGGTCGTGTCCCGCAGACCTCGGTCCCGGAGCTCCGATTCGATCAGGAATGCCACCTCGAGCGGCGCGGGCGGGCATTTGTACGGCATCCCGGAGATACCGATGACGATCCGTCCGCCGATGAAGGCATCGAGCGCCCGGCGCAGCTTCGCGGCAGCCTCAGCGCTGTAGAAGTGCTGGGCCTCGGTGTCGAAGAACTCGATCGCCTCCGGGACGATCCGCGAGCCAGTCGCGATGACCAGCTGGTCGTAGGCAAGCGGGAGGCCGTTGGCCAGTGTCACCAGCTGCCGGGCTTCGTCGATCCGCTCAACTTCTCCGACGACGAGCGCCACCCGCTTGTCGAGCAGCGACCGCTCCGGGCGCTGGAGGTTGGACGCGCGCTCGCCACCCATGGCGATGTACATGAACCCGGGCTGGTAGACGTGCTGGCCATGAGCATCGACCACGACGATCTTCGTCTCGCCACGATCGATCCGGGCTCGCAGCTTCCTGGCCAGGAGATTGGCGGTGAGCGTACCCCCGACGCCCCCACCGAGAATGAGGATCCGCTCCATGACGCGCCTACCGGCACTTCTCGACGATGATCTCGTCGAAGCCGTCGCGCGACTCGAGGGCAACCAGCCGGTGGCCGGCTTTCTCGATCCATTTCGGGATGTCGATCTTCGAGCCCTTGTCCGAGGAGTACACGGTGATCACGTCGCCGATCGAGCTCTCGCGGATGGCCCGGATCAGTTCCATCAGCGGCCCGGGGCAGAAGCTGCCGCGGGCGTCGACGATGCGGGTGACGGCGGGGGCGGTGGTCATGGTCATCTCGATCACACCTTCCTAGATGAACAGCGGCGTGGAGTTGTCGGTCATCAGGCCGATGACGGTGGCGGCGCCGGCGGGCTCACCCATGCCGTCGATCATGTCCTCGGGCGTGAGGCCGAACATGTCCATCGTCATCTGGCACGGGATGAATTCGACGCCCAAAGCCTGGGCGACTTCGAGCAGTTCCTTCGGGCTGGCCACGCCGTACTGCTTCGCCAGGCGACCCATCATCCACGGCCCCATCCCGAAGAAGTCCATCTTCGAGAGCTTTCGGTGGCTGATCCCGGGACGCTGCATCGCCGAGAGCATCTTCTGCATCCAGTTCCGGCCGGTGATCCGCTTCGAGTCCTTGACGAAGACCTGGAGACCCCCAGAACGTGACGAAAACGCGGGTCTTGACACCCATCGCCGCGCCGGTGGTGGCCAGGATCATGGTGGCCCAGACCTTCTCCAAGTCGCCGCTGTAGTCGATGATCAGGAGGTCCCTGGTCTTGACCTGGCCTTCGACCGCTGGGGCCGTGGCCGGGCTCGTGGATGGTGCCTCGTGAGCCTCGACGATCTCAGGCCAGCCGTCCACGGCGGCAATGGCCTCGGTGACCGGATCGGGGCGGGTGATCGTGGCGGTGGTCATCAGGTCCTCACTTCCGGCGGATGACGAAGCGGTACAGCGCCCCATCCGATGTTTGCTCGATGAGCTCGTTGCCCGTGGCCCGGCACCATGCGGCCACGTCCTTGATGGACCCGACATCCGTCGCGAGGAGCTCGAGGAACGCGCCGGATGGCATGCCCTTGACGGCCTGGGCTGTCCTGACGATGGGCATCGGGCAGGACAACCCGCGGGCGTCGACCATCTGGGTAATCTCGACGAGTGGCACGGCAGCCTCCTTTCGGGCTTGTGTTGGGACTGGGTCAGATGAACACGACTTGACCCTCGCCGGCGTTGATGTAGAAGGCGGTCACACCCTCTACGCCGTCAACCAGCGGATCGAGGTCGCTTGATTCGAGCTTGAGCAGGTCCATCGATAGCGAACAGGCCTGGATGTCCACCTCGCCGAGGTCCTTGGCCTGGCGAAGGGTGTCGGCCCACGGCGCCTGACCGGCGCTGGCGAGTGCCTCGACCGCGGCGCGACCGGCGGGACCGGCCTCTGGGGCGAGTCCGTGGTCCGCGCCGATCTTGTCGGCACGGAAGGCGTCCAGCGCCCAGTACTGGAGAAAAATGTTGACCGGCTTGCCGAGCGCTGCGGCGCCGGCGGTCAGGACGGCGGCGGCCTGCAGCTTGTCGTCCGTGCCGGAAAAGAGGACCAGGTTCAGCGGGTTGTCCATGCGTTCACCTCGTGATCTGGGCGGGCACGCCGGTTGGTCGCGGCAGCCCGGGTTCAGGCGGCGGGATCAGGGAAAGGTCGGCCAGTCGGCGGAGACGCCGTTCGAGAACGCCGCGCATGATCGAGCAGGCGACCGTCACGTCCGGATCCGCCAGGCGGTAGCGGACCTCGCGACCGTCGCGATCGGCATCCACGATGCCCGCGGCGCGCATGACCGCCAGGTGCTGCGACACGTTTGGCTGGCTCAGGCCAAGGTCTTCGGCCAGGCGACGCACTTCGCGCGGTCCAGTGGAGAGCCGGTGGAGGATCTCCAGGCGGCGCGGGCTGGCCAGCGTGCGCATGACTTCGGCCTGCAGCGTCGTGATGTCGTCCATGTCCGAAGGATCGGACCCATGCGCATCTGCGCATCAGTGCCGCGGGTCACGGCCGGCCGGGCTGTCTTCGGGCCGACTTGGGGCCGCTCGGCCCGTCGGTCAGATCGTCCGGTTGGCGATCTCGAGCTGATGTCGGGTCCACGCCTGGAGCTGGCCGAGGCGACGTTCGTCGAGGCGTTCGCAGGCCCAGTCCCAGTGGATGGCCAGGACGTCACCGGGCTCCGTCTGGGCGATGAACCCGACGCCATCCTGCCAGCCGCGAATCGTCTCGAGCCGCGGCGGGCCAAGACGCAGCTTGCCGTCGACGAGCTCGAGCGGTACGGCATCGACCAGGAGCTGCCCGCCCACGCGCTCGCGGACGCGCCCCCAGCGGATCCGGCAACTGTCGATCGCGTGCAGAACGTCTTCGACCTGCCCGCCCCGAAGCATGCCGACGACCGGAAAGACATCGAGGACATGGAAGGCGTGGACCGGTCGGGCACCATCGGGCGCCTTCGTGGCGAGCCAACGCCAGGCGTCGCCCCGGAGACGCGGACGGAATCGCGACTCGATCGATCCCGCGAAGCTCGGTCCCGGAACGTGGTCCAGCAGCTCGCTACCGAGCCAGTAGGCCTCGACGACGCGCTCGTCGAGTGGGTCGACGATCCCATTGGCCTGGGCGATCAGCTGGAGATACGGATAGGCGCCCTCGAACCCGGTTGCCAGCTCGCGGATGCGCCGCAGGTCCCCCCCTTCCGCTGCCTCGCCGAGCAGTTCATCGGCGGCGTCCGGGCCGCAATACCCCAGGCGGTTGGGTCCGTACGCGTAGCGGGCGAACCTGATCGGCCCGGGGACGGCGGCAGGGTACGGGGCGGCGGAGCGCGGAGCGACGGCGGTCATGACACGGCAGGGGCGAGCCGCCTGGTCGAGCGAACGGCGAAGGCGGCGACCACGGCGACGCCCGCAATGACCGCCAACTGACCGGCGATGGCCTGCGGCGAAGGGGCGGCGCCGTTGGCGACCGCTTGAAGCAGTGCGGTCATCGGCGCTGCCACGACCAGCACACTGGCCACGATCGAGGCCGGGGCGCGCTGCAGGGCGGCCAGCCAGGTGGACACGTAGGCGGCCAGCAGGACGCCGGTGCCCAGCGCCCACGCCCATTGCGTCGTGGTCAGCTCGGCCACGGTCGCCAATCGCCCGGTGACAGCGAGATACCCGATCAGCACGAACAGGCCGATCCCGAGTCGAGCCGCTCCCAGGACGACTGAGGGCACGCTGCCGAGCAGCAGGCGGCGGGCGATCACGACCTCGACCGACCAGAGCAGCGTGGCGGCCGCGAGCATCGTCTCGCCGGGGCCCCAAGTCACCCCGATCGGGGGCGCGATCAGCACCTGGCCCAGCAGCAGCACGCCGAGGGCGCCGATCGGGTACCAGCCGAGTCGCTCGCCAAGGAGGGGAACGGCCAGCAGCGCAACCCAGACAAAGAGGGTCTTGTGGATGAATGCGGCCGTTGGGGCGCTCGCGCTGGCCAGCCCGCTGAAGAAGAGCAGGAACGGGACGCTGCCGCCGATCACGCCGATCACCACCAGACCCAGCCAGGCGCGGCGGTCAATGGCACGCACCTCGGCGCGACGTGCCATGACCAATGCGAGGCCCACGAGCAACAGCGCGGCGACCCCGTTCTTGAGCGTCGTGTAGACCGCCGCATCGGGAAGCTGCTTGACGCCGAAGCTGTTGATGAACACGGAGACCCCGCTGATCAGCGCCGTCACCAGGGCGAGGCCGACGCCGGCCCGGACGGTCACGGGGACAGTCAGACGGGGCACCAATCGATCGTCGTTCATCGTGTTCTCCCTTCGCGGCGGTCGGGGGCGGGCGCGCCGGCGGCCGCGCGGGCTGCCCCAACGAGCTCCAATTCACCCCCCCGAGTTCCGCGGCTCACCGCCCCCACC
>JANNQZ010000428.1:0-5006 GCA_031401015.1 Chloroflexota bacterium
GTCGTCTGGCTGGGGACCTCGATGAACTGCTCCCGAATATCGACTTTGACGGGACGATCGAGGACTGGAATGAGAAACCGCAGACCGGGATCGCGGACCATGCTCTCGTTGGTGCGCCCGAGCCGGAAGACCACCATCTTCTCGTACTGCTGCACCACGCGGATCGATAGATAGACGATGACCAGGAGCACGACGAGGACAAATGCGACGGCTGCGGCGATGACTGGGACTTCCATGGGGACCTCCGAGCGATCAGGACTGCGACGATGATGACGGTTCGGGCTCAACGATGACGGTCAGCCCCTCTGTGGCCACGACCCGCACGGACTCGCCACGCTCAAGGGACTGGCCATTCACCGAGCGGGCTGACCACTCTTCGCCTTCCACGTAGACGGACCCGAGCGGGTTGATCCCGCCGCGGACGATGCCGAGGGCGCCCGGAGATACAGCGATGGCGCTGCCGACGACTCCGACCGGCGACGCCATGCCGCGGCTCCTGACCGCTGCCCCGACGATCAGCGCCAGGAAGAGCCCGCCGGTCAGCGTGGTGGTCACGATGACCGGCGCTGCCACGGCGGCCAAGGGCAGGAACGGGTCACCAGGCCGGGTGAACAAGGCGGACGCGCCAAGCGCGAAACAGATGAGGCCGCCGGCGCCCAGCAGTCCGTGGCTGGTGACCGTGAGCTCGAGCCCGATCAGGATGACGGCCAACAGGATCAGGAGCAGTCCGCCGACGTTGAGCGGGAGGCTGCCGAACCCGATGAACGCCAGCACGATCGCGAGGGCGCCCAGGATTCCGGTCACGAAGTTCGGGTTCTGGAGTTCGAACAGCAGGCCGTAGAAGCCGATCGTGAAGAGGATGAACGAGATGTTCGGATCCGACAGCAGGTGGAGGAACTCCTGAAACGGGTTCATCGCCAGTTCGTCGGCCGTCGCGCCAGCCAGCGCTAGCGTGCGGGGCTGTCCGGCGACCTCCACTACGCGACCGTCGGCAAAGGTGAGGACAGCCTCAATGGTGTCCGCGATCCCGTCAACCGCACGGACCGACACGGCCTCCGAGGCGGCCGATGAGCGGGCATCGCGGACCGTCTCCTCGGCCCACTCCACGTTGCGACCGCGTGCCTCGGCAATCGAGCGGATATTGGCGATCGCGTCGTTGAGGACCTTCCGGCCCAATGTGCCCTCGATATCCTCGCCGGAACCGGAGATCGGCGACGCGGCCCCGATGTTGGTCCCTGACGCCATCACCGCGACGTGCCCCGCCAGCGTGATGAACGTGCCGGCGCTGGCCGCCCGCGCGCCGGACGGCGCAACCCAGACAATCACGGGTAGCGGGGCATCGAGAACGCTCGACACGATCTTCTGGGTTGCATCCAGGCTGCCACCCGGCGTGTTGAGCCGGATCACCACGGCTGAGGCTCCATCACCCGCGGCCGCGGCGATGCCTTCTGCGAGGTAGCCCGCCAGCACGTTGTCTACGATGCCGGTCGCCGGGAGGACCACCACGGTCCCGCCCGCGGCACGCACCGGGCCGCCGGCCAGGAGGCCGAGGATCCCGAACAGGAGCGGCAGCGCGAACAGCGATCGGGCGAGATGACGGGTCATCGAGAGCCTCCGACGCCCCTATCCTACAGCCGCTCCTTCGCGAGCCTCGATGAACTCGAAGGCGAGTCGACTCCATGTTTCAAGGCCATCGGCGACCGCGGCCACTTCGCTGGCCGAGACGAAGGCCCCGGTCAGCTTGTCCGTCTCGCGAATCGTCACGCTACGACCGCCGACATCGGCCTGGTAGACCGCTCCGAGGTGGACCGCTCCGACGGGCGTCGTGTCGTCGTTGAGCAAGGCGATCAGTTCGAATTCGGGCAGGAAGTCGGCGACGAGTTCCTCTCGCCATTCGCGCTGGAGTCCACCGAGGAGGCCACCGTCGCCCGGGTTCAGGTGTCCACCGACGCCAATCGAATACCGGCCGTGCAGCCTGGGATCAGCGCCGCCGCTGGAGCGGCGCATCAGGAAGTAGCGGGAGCGGTCGCGCAGGACGAGGTACGGAATGATCTGCTTGAACGCGGGATCGAGCTCCATCGCATCGCGCGATTCATATCGGCCCTCGTGCCCCACCGCGACCTCGAACGCCTCGAGACCGTCAACCCGCATGCCATACCAGTTGGCGGCATCGGGCAGCGCGGCGCGGGGAACGACATAGACTCGTTCGGGTTCTGCCTGACCGGGCCGGGCGCTCACAACGGATTGCCAAGGCGCGCCTGGGCGGACCACATTCGCTCGAGGATCGCAGCCTCGTCCGGCCCGCCTGGTCGCTCCAGCTCGATTCGCCATGCGTCGAGCCTGGCCTGCAGGTCGCGGAGCCGATCCGCCAGCGCGGCTGCATTGGTAACCACGATGCCGGCACCCATCGCTGGATCCCCGCGAGCAAGGCGAGTCATGTCGCGCCAGCCGTTCGCTGCGAGGCCCGACGCCGTCGGCCAGTCGTCGCGGAGCGCGCCCGGCGATCCGACGACCGCCTCGACGAGTGCCGTCGCCAGGATCATCGGAAGATGGCTGATCCCTGCCACGGCCTCGTCGTGGGTCTGGCCGTCCATCAGCACGGCTCGGGCGCGGCAGACGCCAACCAGGGCGGTGACCCGTTCGACGTCGAAGCGATTCGCTCCCTGCCCGGGCACGATAACCCACGGCCGGTCGACGAACAGGTCGGCACGCCCGGCCTCGTATCCGCTGGCATCGAGCCCGGCCATCGGATGACCGCCTACGAAGCGCAGGCCAGCGGCGTCGGCACGTGCAACCAGGGCTGCCTTGGTGCTCGCCACGTCCGTGACCACCGAGCCGGGCCGGAGTGAGCCGCTCCAACGGCCGGCGAGGTCCCCGAGCACGCTCAGGCAGATGGTCGGAGGGCCGGCCAGCACGATCAGATCGGCGTCGAGCAGCGCCCGCTCAGGCGTCGTCGCCGCGTGATCGATCGTCCCGTCGGCAAGGGCGGCGCCGGGACCGCGTCCCGACGGTGACCAGGCGCTCATCGTCCAGCCCCGACCGGCCTCGCCGGTCCGAACGGCGCGCGCGATCGATCCGCCGATCAGCCCGAACCCGATGAACCCGAGGTGCATGCCGCCGGGGCCGTTCAGGCTTCGGTCGTTCAGACCTTCGGCAGACCGGCCAGGGCCGCCTGGACGCGCTCGAGGGGGTATTCGAAATCCTCGAGGTTGCCAGTGAGGTAGCGCTCGTAGGCCGACAGGTCAAAGTGACCGTGGCCGCATAGGTTGAACAGGATGACCCGGGCCTCGCCGGCCTCCCTGGCGGCGATCGCCTCGTCCATCGCCACCCGGATCGCGTGCGTGGGTTCCGGCGCGGGCAGAATTCCCTCCGCTCGCGCAAAGGTCACGCCAGCCTCGAAGCTTGAGCGCTGATGCACGCTGCGCGCCTCGATGAACTTGTGTTCCTTGAGCAGGCTGACGAGGGGAGACATGCCGTGGTAGCGGAGGCCGCCGGCGTGGATGGGCTCGGGAATGAAGTCGTGACCGAGCGTGAACATCTTGGCCACCGGCGCCATCTTGGCCGTATCGCCGTAGTCGTAGGCGTAGACGCCTCGGGTCAGGCTCGGGGCGGCTTCGGGCTCCACGGCGATGACCCGATACCGCTTGCCCTCGCGGAAGTTCAGGCCGAGGAACGGAAACGTCAGACCGGCGAAGTTGGAGCCGCCGCCGGTGCAGCCGATGATGATGTCGGGTTCTTCCCCGGCCATCCCCATTTGCTCGATGGCCTCCTGACCGATCACCGTCTGGTGCAACAGCACGTGGTTGAGCACGGAGCCGAGGGCGTACTTCGTATCGTCGCGGGTCGCGGCGTCCTCGACCGCCTCGCTGATCGCCATCCCGAGTGACCCGGGGTTGTCCGGGGTGACTGCCAGGACACTTCGGCCGTAGTTCGTGGTCAGTGATGGGCTGGCGACCACCTCCGCGCCGTAGGTCTCCATGAGGATCCGGCGATACGGCTTCTGGTCGTAGCTCGCCCGGACCATGTAGACCTTGACCTCGAGCCCGAACAGCGCGCCGGCGAAGGCCATCGCGCTTCCCCACTGGCCGGCGCCCGTCTCCGTGGCGATCCGCTTGACCCCCTGCTCCTTGTTGTAGAAGGCCTGGGGGATGGCGGTATTGGGCTTGTGGCTGCCGGCCGGGCTGCCGCCCTCGTACTTGTAGTAGATGTGCGCCGGCGTATCCAGGGCTCGCTCCAGGCGGTGGGCGCGATAGAGCGGGCTCGGCCGATAGAGCCGATAGGCATCTCTGACAGGCTCGGGGATCTCGATCTCGCGCTCGGCCGACATCTCCTGGCCGATCAGGGCCATCGGAAACAGCGGCGCCAGATCTCCCGGTCCCAGCGGCCCGAGCGTCCCAGGATGCAGGTACGGCGAAGGCGGCACAGGGAGGTCCGCCGCGATGTTGTACCAGGCTCGCGGGATCCGCGATTCGTCGAGCACGAACTTGGTCTGGCGTGGATCGGACGGCGCCATGGGGGTCTCCTTGTGTCGGTCGTGACGGGTGACAGTCCGTGGTCGATCGCGCTGCCGGGCACACCCCGGCGGGGACGCGAGCCTAGCGCGCCTGACGCGGTCCGCGCAACCACCGGCGCCGTCTTGCCGGCGCGGCTGTCCGAGAGAGCGTAAAGGCGGAACCTGCCAAGGCAAGCGGCACGATCAACACGCCACCGACAACCGGATCGACGTCATGCCCCGACTTACCGCCGGTGCACGGGCGTGCAGCCGGCTCGGCTCCCTTGTTGTGGCCTGGCGGGGGAGCATCCGCGACGGGGCATGGCGGGCGCAGGTCCGCGGTCGTGACGATGGGCGTCGGTGCGACCGGAGTCGGGGTCGGTGCGACCGGAGTCGGGGTCGGTGCGACCGGAGTCGGGGTCGGTGCGACCGGAGTCGGGGTCGGTGCGACCGGAGTCGGGGTCGGTGCGACAGGAGTCGGCGTCGGTGCGACCGGAGTCTGGGTCGGTGCGAC
>JANNQZ010000429.1:0-12509 GCA_031401015.1 Chloroflexota bacterium
GGTCCTGCGCCTGGGCGAGAATGTCATCCTGCGCGGGCTCGGTCATTGCCGGTTCGAACGGGCGAACGAAACACTGGGCATCGCCGGCGGTGACGGCTGGACCGTCGGGTTCAGTGCCGCGTGGGAGAGCCCTTCGGTTGCCTTGCCAACGCTTGCCTTCGGCGACTACGTGGGGCTCGACGAGGACCTCCACGCGACGGCCGAGTGCGCCGACAACACGCTGCTCCGCCCCGCTGCCGACAACCTCGGCTACGCGGACGCCGTTTCGCTGTCACCGGGCTGGTGCACCCTGTCCATGCTGTTCAGTGACTGGGACCGGTCGGGACGGAGAGATCTGCGCGTGACGAACGATCGCCACTATTACCGCGGCGGCGAGGAGCAGCTGTGGCGGATCGACCAGGGCGAGGCGCCCCGGCTGTACACCCGCGAGGACGGATGGGCGCGGCTCCAGGTCTGGGGGATGGGGATCGCCAGTCGCGACGTTACCGGCGACGGCTACCCGGAGATCTATCTGACCAGCCAGGGTGACAACAAGCTCCAGACGCTGATCGACGGCGCGGCCCAGCCGCGTTACGGGGACATCGCGCTCCGCCGTGGCGCGACCGCGCATCGCCCGTACGCGGGTGGCGACGTCCTGCCGTCCACCGCCTGGCACCCCGAGTTCGCGGACATCAACAACGACGGGTTCGTCGATCTCTTCGTCAGCAAGGGTAACGTCGAGGCAGAGACGGAGCACGCGATGATCGACCCCAGCAACCTGCTCATCGGCCAGGCGGACGGTTCGTTCGTGGAGGGCGCGGAGGCGGCGGGAATGGTCGACTTCTCGAGCGCTCGCGGGGCTGCACTGGTCGACCTGAACCTCGATGGGCTGCTCGATCTGGTCAAGGTCGTCCGCCGTGAGAACGTCGAGGTGTGGCGCAATGTCGGATCCGGAACCCCCGCCAACCCGTCCCCGATGGGCGCCTGGGTGGCGGTCGAGCTGGAGCAGCGCGGGGCCAATCACCACGCCATCGGGGCCTGGGTGGTGGTCAGGGTCGGCGACCGGATCAGCGAACGCGAAGTGACGGTCGGCGGCGGCCACGCCAGTGGGCAGCTGGGGTGGATCCACTTCGGTCTCGGTTCGGCCGAGCGCGCGGAGGTGCGGGTCACCTGGCCCGATGGGGAGGTCGGGCCGTGGCTGCCCGTCCGCGCGAACCAGTTCGCCCGTATCGTTCGCGGAGCGTCGGTGGTGCAGTCGTGGACGCCGTAGCTGATCGGAGAGGTTGTCGATGTCGGTAGCGCGGCCCGCTCGACTGGCGCAGATCACCCTGCCGGACTTTGGCATGCCCGAGGAGACGCCGGAGATCCCTGCCGGGCTCTACACGGCCCGGATCGAGGCCCTGTGTGCCCGCATGGACGCGCGAGGCTACGACCGACTGGTCGTCTACGCCGACCGCGAGCACAGCGCCAACCTGTCCTACCTGACCGGGTTCGACCCGCGCTTTGAGGAAGCCGTACTCGTCCTCGGGCCGACGGGCGAGCCGGCAATCCTCGTCGGGAATGAGTGCTACGGCATGGCCGGCGCCGCGCCGGTGCCCATGCGACGAGTGATGTTCCAGGATTTGAGCCTCCCGAGTCAGCCGCGGGATCGGTCCCGGCCATTGGCCGAGATCCTGGCGGGCGAAGGGATCGAACAGGGGAGTCGGGTCGGTGTCATTGGCTGGAAGACGTACGCCAGTCGAGCGACCATGGAGATCCCGTCATACATCGTGGATGAGTTGCGGCGCCTGACAGGCTCGAGCGGGCTGGTCGAAAACGCCGGGGACCTGCTCACCAATGCCGCCGACGGACTTCGGGTGATCAACGAGGTCGAACAACTGGCCGCCTTCGAATTCGCCGCCTGCCAGACCTCGCAGGGCATGCGGCAGCTGCTCAGCGGCCTGCGGCCGGGCATGCGGGAATCCGAAGCGGTCCGGCTGCTGGGCTGGAACGGCTCGCCGTTGTCCTGCCACCTGATGCTGACCGCCGGTCCGCGGGCGTCGCTGGGGCTGCTCAGCCCCGGCGACCGCCGGATCGAGCGCGGCGACCGGTTCACGGTGGCCTTCGGGATCTGGGGGGCGCTGAACTGTCGCGCCGGCTTCGTCGTGGAGGACGCCACCGAGCTGCACCCCGGCATCCACGACTATGTCGACCGTCTGGTCGGCCCGTACTTCGCCGCCGTCGCCGAGTGGTACGAGGCTCTGCACATCGGCCAGACTGGCGGAGCCCTCCAGGCCATCATCGACCGCCATCTGGCTGACCCGTTTTTTGGCATCTTCCTGAACCCGGGCCACCAGCTCCATCTCGACGAGTGGATCAACTCCCCGATCGGTCCCGGGTCCACGGTGGAACTCGC
This sequence comes from Chloroflexota bacterium, assembly GCA_031401015.1. GTDB lineage: Bacteria > Chloroflexota > Limnocylindria > Limnocylindrales > CSP1-4 > SPCO01. The sequence goes on from JANNQZ010000429.1 coordinate 2,375, forward strand.
GTCCGGGATGGCGCTCCAGGTGGACATCATTCCGGCGACCGGGACCGACTACTTCACCACCAACATCGAGGACGGCGTGGCCCTTGCCGACGCATCGTTGCGGGATGCCTTCGCGCGGCGCTATCCGGCCGCGTGGCGGCGGATCCAGGCTCGTCGCCAGTTCATGGCCGACGGGCTCGGGATCCGGCTGCACTCCGACGTGCTGCCCTTGTCCAACCTCCCGGCCTACCTGCCACCGTTCCTTCTGTCACCAGGCCGGGCGATGACGGTGGCCGGCTGATCTCGCGTCAGGCCGCTTGCCGAGCTATGGCACCAACCGGTAGAAGCGAAGCATGTCGAGCTCGGGCTCATCGAGGCGCTCGACGCTCCTGAACCCAGCCTCCGACCCGAGGCGCCGCATCGTGTCGGAGCGCATGACCGTCCCGATTGCGGCCGTCGGTCGCTCCGTCATGGCGGCCGGCAGGCAAGTCAAGATGCTGAAGCCGTAAAAGAACCGCTCGCTTTCGCCGGCCGGGGCGGTGAAGGCATCCTCGGTCTTCTCGTCGGCGATCAGCGCGACTCCGTCGGGCCGCAGCATGCGGCGGACCGAGGACAGCACGCCGACCGGCTGCGTCATATCGTGGATTGCCTCGATGATCACGGCGAGGTCATATTGGCCGGCCTCAGCCTCGGCGACGTCGCGGGTCTGGAAGGTCACCCGATCGCTCAGGCCCGCGTCGAGGGCGTTCTGGCGGGCGAGCTCAATCGACGACTCATCGAGATCGAAGCCGTCGACGCGCACCTTCGGGTAGGCACGCGCGATCGCAATTGCGGCCCAGCCGACACCGCAGGCAACGTCCGCGACGCGTGCCGGCGGGTCTGCGACAAGCCGATCGTGAACGCCCGGGATCGCCGGCAACATCTCGCTGCCGAAGGAGCCCACGAGCCAGGGGCGGTTGAAGTCGCCCTGCGCCTCGATCATGTCCGGGCCGTAGTCAGACCAGGCGACGCCGCCGCCAGTGCGGTACGCCTCCAGGAGCTGGGGGATCGCCTTGGCGCACGCCACGACCGACCGGGCGAGGGGCGCGATCGAGTACGGGCTGTCGAGGTTCAGCAGCGGATCAACGGACACATCCGGGAGGCGATAGCGGCGCTCCTCCGCGGCCGCCGCGATGTCGTCGATCTCGAGGAACCCGGTCGCCGCCTGCTGCTCCAGCCACTCGCGGGCATACCGCGGATCGATCCGGCCGCGCTCGGCAAGCTCCCCGGCGGTCGCTGGCCCACCGTCGTGCAGCGCCCGGTACAACCCCAGCTGGTCACCGAGGTAGACGGACATCACGTCCATCATCCCGATGGTCGCCTCGAACAACCGGCCGACGAGCGCGTCGGCGGTCTTCGCGGTTGGGGCGGTGGCTGTCTCAGCGGTCATGGGATCCTCCATCACTGTCGACCTACCCCGAGTGCCTGCCGGGTGGCCGCCAGGTGGCCGCCAGGTGGCCGATCATCCTCCGACCCCCCGGAGAACGTCAACGGCTTCCTTTGACGGCTCCGTTGCTCAGCCGCCGGGCTCCCTGAAAAGGGTGGTGTCGTTGTCAGGCGCAGATCTGGCACAGCTGAGCGTGAACGCCTCCGACTTCCTGCCAGATCTGCAGCAACTCGCACCCATCCACGAGAGATCTGTCGTGAACCTGCGCCTGAGGGCGACATCGAGCCGCTGCCCGGCTCCGCTCCTGACTCGTCGGCCCGATCCAGTACAGAGAATGGGATGCTCGTCGTCGGGTGTTCGAGCTCCGTCTCCCGGCCGGCCGACACCCGGCTCAGCCCGTGATCTCGGCTCGCTCCGTGAACGTGGCGGCGACGACCAGCGACCCGATCAGCCAGGCGGCGACGACGATGAGCGCGGTATCCGGGTCGAGCCCCGACACGCCAGGACCACCGCCAGGGCCGTCGCCAAAACCCTGGCCTCCGCCGGGAATGGCGACCATGGCGCCGGCCGCGTCGAACGGCAGGTATTTCACGATGTCCGGCAGGAAGAGCGACGCAAACCCCTCGGCAAAGTAGAACGCGATGCCGGCGCCGATCCCCGCGAGCTGGCTGCGTGCGAGCGTGGCGATCGCAAACCCGAGCGCCCCTTGCTCGACGACGGCGAGCCAGCCGCGGGCAATCAGCTCCGGCAACCTCCCGAGGGCGGCGGAATCATCGAGACCGCTGATGGGGAAGCCAGCGATGGCTCCGCCGAGGATAGCCGCAACGACGCCCGCCCCGAACGCCACCAGCAACCCAATACCGAGCAGCAGGGCCACTGAAGCAAACAGCGCCAGCTGATAGCGGCTGCGGCTCTCCCCGCGCGCGACCGCGGACTTCAGCGTGCCCCAATTCCACTCCGAACCCGCGATCGCGGCGCCATAGATGACCGCAAACAGGCCGCCCAGACCGAGGATGAACGCGATGATCGTCACGTACGCGCCCGGGAAGGTGAGCAGCAGCGTGGCCGCCGCTCGACCGCGGCCGGACACCTCCTGGTTCGCGGTCGCGCCAACGGCAAGGAAGATCAGCGCCAGGAGCCCGATCAGCAGGACAAGCGTGATGAGCGAGGCCGGGCGCCGGATCAGTCGGCGCAGGCCCGCCACGAACAGCCTCACCTCCCCTTGCCCCCACCCTGCCACCCGGAAGGGCCCTCCGGACCAGGCGGCTGGCTCGATCCGGCGAGGCCAAAGAAGGTCCCTTCGCCACCGGTCTGCCCCGATCCTCCGGTCAGCGACAGGAAGAGGGACTCGAGATCGCTTCCGGTCTCGAGCCGGGATGCGTAGATGCCGGCGGTTGCGAGCACGCGATTGACCTCCGTCGCGCGGTCGGGTTCGACCCGGACCGACAGCCAACCTGCGTCGCCGGGCAAGGAAACCACGCCATTCGGCGCGAGTCCCGCCAGAAGCGCTGTCGCGGCGTCGCTCTCGGACGGGGCCACGCGAACCCGCACGACGCTCTCGCCGTGGAGCAGCTCCGCCATCGGTCCCTCGCGGACCAGCTTGCCGGCCGCGACGATCCCGACCACGTCGGCGAGCTGCTGGACCTCGCCCAGGATGTGACTGGAGATGAAGACGGTCTTGCCGGTCGAAGCCAGGTGCCGGAGGGTCGCGCGCATGGCCGCGATCCCGGCCGGGTCAAGCCCGTTCGCCGGCTCGTCGAGCAAGAGCAGCTTCGGATCGCTGAGGAGCGCAGCCGCGATCCCCAACCGCTGCTTCATGCCCAGCGAGTAGTTCTGGACCTTGTCGCGCGCTCGGTCACTCAGGCCGACGAGATCCAGAAGCTCGCCGATTCGGTGCCTTGGGGTCGGCGCGCCAGTCGCTACGAGCGCACGAAGGTTCTCGTGGGCCGACAGGTATGGGTAGAAGGACGGTGACTCGATCAGCGCCCCAACCTCAAAGAGCCGGCGCCGGTCGCCCCGCCCGAACGGCCGCCCAAGCAGCTCGATTGTCCCGGCGTCCGGGTGGATCAAGCCCGTCAAGAGACGCATGGTCGTGGTCTTGCCGGCGCCGTTGGGACCGAGGAACCCGTAGACGACGCCGGTCGGGACGGACAGCTCGAGCCCGGCGAGCGCGACCTGCTTGCCGTAGCGCTTTTGGAGCCCGTGGGTCGACAGCGCAAGGCCGGGCGCGGGGGAGGCTTGGGTCACCCGCGGATCCTACGGCCTGGCGGCAGATCCGGCCGAAGCCTGAGCCTGCCCTGTGGCGGGAGGCGCTCCGGGGGGAGCGGAGGCTGAGCGGCGCCCGAGCCACTCGAAACCTGGCCTGGGCGCGGATACGCGACTACCAGGCGACGCCGTCGATCGAAGCCACTGGGTCAGGTTCTGAACCTCCCGATCCGTGACTGGTGGACGACGTAGGAGACCAAGGAGCCCGAGAAGCGCGGCCTGGGTGCCCAGTGTCGCGTGCCAGTCGCGTCCTTGGCGGGAGGGACGCGGACGCTGGTCTGGCGGCGCGGCCTGGGTGCCCAGTGTCGCGTGCCAGTCGCGTCCTTGGCGGGAGGGGCCATGAAGCGTCGGGGTGGTCATTCGGTCCCGGCGCCCGTTTCCAGCCGGCCACGAAGCAGGTCGCCCGCATCGTCGAACAGGCGCACGGACCAGGCGGAACCGTCCGTGTTCGGCCAGACGAGCGATCGAACCGGATCGTCCCGCTCCGTCGAGCGAACGTATTCGAGACGTGCGAGACGCGGGATGGCCCGCACGGCAGACCCACCTCCGGCTGCGATGATCCCCTCATCGAGCCAGTCGGCATAGACCGCGTTGTTGGCGTGGTCCATCGGGTCGAGCTCCTGCGGGCGAACGGTGAACGCCGCGGCACGTGCATCCGGTGGTCGCTCGCCCAGGTCCACCCGGACAAGATCGAGCTTGGCGGGCAGGTCCGCGAGGACCACAGCGAACTCGGGCGGGATCCTGGTCGGAGCGCCGCGAGCGTCGAGGAGCACCCAATCGATCTGGACCCACGCGGACAGCCTCCCGTCCGCGGCGTTGAACTCGGTCCGGCGGCGGGCCCAGACGCGGCGTGAACCGATGACCCGGGTGGACCCGTCGATCACATCACCGAAGCGGACGGGCGCCAGGACCGCCACCTCCGCCGCGCGCACCAGCCAGGCCAGCCCCCGCTCGCGGTACCAGTCGCGCTCGAAGCCCAGCAGCGCGGAGTGATGGCTCGCCAGGTCCTGAGCCCAGCGCAGGAAGACACTCGTTCGCAGGTGGCCGTCCGGCCCACACTCGTCGTAGCGGACGCGATACGGCCACCGGCCGACCCGCGGGTCGTCGGTCATCCCGACGGGCGCGGCGGTTCGCCGGCAAGCGCATCGAGCGACTCCAGGGTGACGATGGCCGTCCCTTCGTGCGGCGCGGTCTGGGCCCCGAGGCGGACGGTGCACGACAGGCGGGCATCGAAGACGACCAGCGCGACCGTCAACCGCTCGTCCTCGTCGGCGGCGTGCGTTCGCGCGTCGTCGAGCTGGTGGAGGACGTCGGCATTGATCCCCCGCGCGCCCCACTTGCAGTCATACGCCTCGGCAGCGGACTCACGTTCGACCGTTACGTCGTACGGGTGGATCTCCGCCCGGACGCCATCGAACAGAATCCGCCGCTCTCGCTTGACCGTCGACGCCGTTACCCGCCGGCCGAGCAGCCGCGCCGCGAGTTCCTCCACGATCGCGCCGCGAAACTGGCTGCGAACCTGCTCGCCGCGGTCGGCCACGGCCAGCGACGCGGCCAGGATGGCCTCCGAATGGGCGCGCTCGGTCGCGTCGGTCGCGTCGGTCGCGGTCGCCCCGAACAGGGACGGAAAGGTCGCCCGCCAGCCGTCGGCGTCGGTCGTCTCGCCGTTCATGACGGCGCGGGCGAGGATCCGCTGCCCGAGCGTGGCCGCTGCCAACAGCCCGGCGGCTCGTGCCACCAGCGGGTCGGCCTGGATCCCCGCGTACACGACGGCCCGGGCATCCCGGGCGGCGTCCTGGAACCTCATGGCAGCTCACCGAGGGCCAACAGGACAATCTGCGGGAACGTGGACAACCAGTCGATCGCACGGTGCGGGTCGGTGATCAGGTCGATCTCCGCGATCGCCCGGTCAACCGCGACGCTGGCCCCGTCAGGAGTGGACTGCGCTCCGCGTTGAGCGCCGACTTCGGACAGACGTTCGCGCCAGGCGCCGGCCAGGTCGTTGACATACGACCATTCGTCCTCGACCGCCTCACCGAGTTCGGCCAATCGCTCGTACGCCTCGAGCGCGCGATCGACAACTGGCTGGATGGTCTCGGACACCGCGCTAGCCTACGCGGCCATGGATGGAGGTGCGACGCGGATCCCGTGCGGCCTGCTGCTCAGACGACCGGGGCGCCTCGCTGGCGGGCGTGTTGAACGGATTGCGGCCGCGCCGAGGCCGCGACGCCAGACCGTTTGAGCAACGCCTCGAGCGCCAGGCGAGCGCCGTCGTCCCATGCCCGCGAGTAGATCCGTGTCGCCTCGGCCCGGAGGCGGAGTCCGGCGGGACGCTGCCCATTTGCGTCGAACTGGGCGACGCGATCCAGCAGCGCTCGGTAGAGCGCGGGCAGCGCCTCGGCCGCGGACTGCGGGTCCATAACGGCAACGGTGCGCTCGCGAAGCGCCGGTTGGAATAGCCCAGCAGTCCTGTTCGCGCTCGGACAATGGAGCGCAGATCAGTCGCCGCTGTGCGCCCCGCTGTGTACCTCAAAAGCTGGGAGGGCCCCGGTGGCCGCGAGCCAGGTCAGGTCGACCCGGTCCACGACCGCGGCCGGCGGACCTTCGCGGAGGCGGACCGCGAGGCGCTCGACTCGATCGCGCGGCCCCTCCGCGACGCACTTGACCGATCCATCCGGCAAGTTGGCGACCCACCCGACGAGACCCAGGGCAAGCGCCTCGGCGAGCACGAAATAGCGAAAGCCGACCCCATGGACTCGTCCGGCCACGGTGGCTTCCAGCCGAATGATCGCAATCTCGTCTGACACGCCCGTCTCAGGCTGCGGCCCGGCCACGCGGCCAGGCGAGGACCAGCGAATCGAGGAGCAGCTCAGGCGAGACGTTGGACGCGAGCAGCTCGGCGGCGCGCTCGGCACGATCGAGGAAGCGCGTCACGGCCCCCGACTCAACCAGTGCTGCGACCGACGTCAGCTCCTCGAGCAGCACCGGATCACGTACGGACCGGCCACCTCCCGCTCCCGCCAGGGCGAGGTCGCGGGCGATGCCCGCCCACAGAGCGATGAGGATCTCGATGGCCCGCCGTCGGTCTGCCGCCGGGATGGGCCGGGCGCGGCCCTCTTCGGCATCGTCGTTCGCAGCGTCGTCGGAATCCTCACCCAGCACCGGCGTGGTGGCGGCAGGGCGACCACGGCCGCGGGGAGATCTGGCCTCGGGGGGACCATTGTCGCGCCCCTTGAGCGCAGCCACGAGCGCGAGTGCGCGGGGGATGGCGGCGCGACCCGCGGCAAGCCGGGCCGAGGGCGAGGCTCCAATGAGGTCCAGCGGCACACGACTTAGCTCGGCACGGATCAGCAGCGCCTCGGGCGCACGGGCGTAGGCAAGGGCAAGACCGGGTCGGCCGGCGGCAAGCCGCCCGAGACGGGCTGCCAAGGGCGGATCGGCCAGATCGTGGTCGGACACGATCGCCTCGATGTCGCGGGTACCCACGAGGCCAAGTCGAATCCGGGCACAACGGGATCGAACCGTTGGCAAGAGCCTCGTCTCCTGATCGGCACAAAGCACGATCATCACGCCCGCTGGCGGCTCCTCGAGCGTCTTGAGCAGGGCGGTCTGGGCGTCCTCGGTCATACGCTCGGCGCCCTCGATGATCGCCACGCGGGCCCCACCCTCCACCGGCATCAACGCAAGTTCCGCGATGAGTTCGCGGACGCCGGGGAACGTGGCGCCGGGTCCTCCGATCCCCACCTGGCGACCCGGTCCGATGGGTGCCAGCCGGTGGAGATCAGGGTGCGCACCGCGATCCATCAGTCGACAGGCGGGACAGGCGCGACATGGACGCTGGTCCAGGTCCCCGTCGCAGAACAGCCCGGCCGCGAGATCGAGCGCGAGTGTCGTCTTGCCGACCCCATCTGGTCCCACGAGGAGCAACGCGTGCGGACGCGTCTCGCCACGGACCATCCGGGCGACGGCCCGGATGGCCGCGCCCTGGCCCCGCGTCCTCGCGCCGTCCACGGCGGATCGGTCAGCCGGATTTCGCGATGGCCGTCTTCCGGGCCGCCCTGGGCCTCGTGGCAGCCGGAGCATCGGCGCCGTCGTGCTCGTCCGCGGCGGGGCCGACCTCGGTCGCGCTGACCCGTGCGGCTGCTGGCTTCCGGGCGACTGGCGAACTCGCTGCCGCTGCGGGTGCCGGCTTGGTGGCTCGCGTCCTCGCGGCCGAAGAGAGCGCCGGCGCCGCGGCAGGCTCCCGCGTGGCGGCAAGGTCCGGCGCGGCGGCCGTGGTTGGTGCCACGTTCCTGGCTGCCCTGGGTGAGGGTGCCAAGCCCGCGGCGGGTGCCGCCTTCACCGTCGCCCTTGGCGTGCGCCTGGTCCTGGGCGCTGTCCCCACCGGCCCGGCCGGCTCCGCGGCTGGTTCGGCCACGCTGGCCAGACCGCTGTCGGAGGTACCTGCCTTCGTAGCACGCGTCGTGCGCCGCCCTGGAGCCGCGCCGGTGGTGTCGTCCTTCACGTCGGCGGACGAGGCGTCCGTTGACGTGGCGCCGGCGCCAGGCTCGGTCTGTGAATCCGGCGAGACGGCGACATCCCGTGCGGGTCGGCGAGTCGATCGCGCCCGCGGCGCTGCTTCGGCCGTCGATGCTTCGGACGTGGCCGGTTCCGACCCGACCGGTTGGGCGCGGGACCCCGCGTCGTCGGGACCGCGGCCCCGCGTCCCGGCCACTGGCTTCTGCGCTACCTGCGCCCGCAGCAGGGCCTCGAGCTCGGGGGGCACATCGCTCCACGGCTCGCTTGAACTGCGTGGGGGCGGCGCGACATCGCGCTCGGGACGGCTGTAACTGCGGTCACCACGATCCGGGCCGGCGGGTCGTGGCCGGCCGCTGACGTCCGGGTAGCGATTGATACCCCGTCCGCCACCGCCGCCACTGCGGCCGCCACCGCCGCCACCGCCACCGCCGCCACCGCCGCCGGCACCCCGGCCGTAGCGCTCGCGGTCCATCGCCGACTGATAGGCAGACCGGCCGCCACGGGCACCGCCACCGCCTCCGCGGCTCGCTCCCCGTCGCTGCTCGGCGATCAGGTATTCGGGGATTTCCGGTTCATCGAAGTCCTCGTCGTCGCCGATCGGCGCGACCGATCCTCGCGCGGGTGCCGGGGCCGGACCCAACTGTGAATCCCAGACAGAACCGAACGGCGTTGCACGCGGGGCGCGACGGACCGGGGGACCGTCCTGCTCCTCGACGATGGGCCGCGGCGGGGCAGCTCGCTGGACGGTCTCGCGGACCGGGGCAGCCGACGCCATGGCCTCATTGGGTTCCGCGTCGCCGTCGCCATCTGCTCGCTCGTCGGCGCCCCCGCGCCCACGGCCGCGCCCGCGGCCGCCACGTCGGCGACGTCGGCGTGGCTCCAACTCCTCAATGAGACCGTCGGTGGGTGCGCCCACGGCCGCGGCATCATCGCTGGCAGCGCTGCTGGCGTCGCCATCGAGATCATCGAGGGTGAACACCTCGGCGGCGGCCAGATCCGCCTCGGACAGGCCGCCTCCGGCTCGCGCGAGGCGCTCACCGGGCAACGCGACGAAACCCGCACCGCCACCGGAACTCACGTCGGCGATGCTGGCCGGCGCCACAGCCCGGCCACGACCGCGACTTCGGGCGGGCGGAGCGAGCTCCTCGTCCCGGGCTCGACCGCGACCCCGACCGCGACCGCCACGGCCGTCGCCACTTCCTTCGGTGAGCTTGTCCGGCACTTCGGTCATGGACAGGTCACCGGCATCTTCGGCGACTCGTCGCCCGGAGCGTGACCCCTTCTCCACCCTGGCCAGCGCGACGATGTCCGTGAACTGGTCGGCCACGTCCATCAGGTCGGAGCTGGTATTGCCGCGGAAACTGATCACCTCGACGCGGACGCCCTGCTCCTGGACGGCCCGGATCGCCGGCGCGAAGTCGCCATCGCCGGACACCACGATCGCGATGTCCAGGTTCCGGGCCGTCTTCATCATGTCGACGACCAGCTCGATGTCGAGGTTGGCCTTGACCTTGCCGTCGCCGTACTTGCGGATGTCCTTGCTGACGACCTTGTAGTTGCTCCGGCGCAGGAAGTCGTGGAAGTTGCGCTGGTTCTCGTTGTCCGGATCCAGGCCGGTGTAGGCATACGCCCGCACGAGGTCACGGCCGGCCGTGGCCGACTTGAGGAGCGTGACGTAATCGATGTCGACGCCGGCCGCCTTGGCCGCGTAAAAGATATTCGCCACGTCCACAAAGACGGCGACGTTCTTGCCCACATTGACTCCTTGACTGGTCAGAGACTGATGGCCGGCCGGCGCACGAGCGGCGCTGGTCCGGACGTTATCGAGTCGTGGGGCCGGCGCGGGCCGGCGCGGTGACGATTAGGTAGTTAATCGGGCCCCCCCCCGCCAAACCCAAACCCACCCACCCCAAAACCCTCGGCGGGGCATCCCGCGCCGCCCCCACC
>JANNQZ010000430.1:0-2247 GCA_031401015.1 Chloroflexota bacterium
CATAAGCGCACCAGATTAGAATCGCGGCGCGATCAGATCGTCGTCCCTCGGCCTTGCCGCCCGCGACGGCCCACGATACGTACGATTGGCAGTACCAACCCGGGTGGCCGCCCAAGAGCGGCGACGCGAGCGACGTCCTGAGGTCTGGGGGTCATCGGAATGTCATCCGGCGCGACGTAGGATTCGGCCATGTTGCGTCGACGAAACCTGCCGGGCCGATACCTGCTCGTCCTCTGCCTTGTCGCGTTCGCCGTCGCGGCAGCGTGCACGTCGCCCGCGGCGCCGGCGAGCCAGTCGCCGAGCCCTACTGGCTCGCCACCAGCCATTCCGGCGTCCAGTGAGACTGCCGCACCATCGACCTCACCGACCCAAGGCGCGGCCGCGACTCAAGCGCCGACGCCTTCGGCGACGACCGAACCCTCAACCGTACCCTCCCACGCAACCGCAGCGGCCTGGCGCGAGCTCGAGCCGGCGGGCTCAAAGCCCCGGGCGCGCGAAGACGGAACCTGGACCGAGCAACCGGCCAGCAGGACGGCCTACCTGTTCGGAGGCCGTGACGGCAGCGTGCTGCTGGACGACCTGTGGGCCTTCGATCTGGACACGAACCGCTGGACCAGGCTGGCACCGGAGGGACGGACACCGCCCAGGCGGTTCGGGCACGAGGCGGTCTGGGTGGACGGCATCGGTGTCGTCGTGTTCGCCGGCCAAGCCGGCCCGACCACCTTCTACGACGACCTGTGGGCCTACGATCCGGCCGCCAATACGTGGCGCCGCCTGCCCGATGACGGGGCGCGCCCGATCGCCCGCTACGGCAGCTGCGCGGCGCTCGGTCCCGACGGCCGGCTCTGGATCAGCCACGGGTTCACCGAAGACGGGACCCGGTTCGCCGACACGCGGGCCTACGATTTCACCTCGGGCCGCTGGTCGGATGAGACACCCGCAGGACGAGTCCCGGTCAGCCGCTGCCTCCACGGTTGCTGGTGGACGGACGATGGCCGCCTCGTGCTCTATGCCGGGCAGACCACCGGGGTGGAAGCCCTGGGCGACCTCTGGTCCCTCGCGGGTGCCGGGACCTCCGCCGCGGCCTGGACCAGGGCGACCGGCGATCTGCCCAAGGACCGCAACCTGTACGCCTTTGCCCGCCATGGGGACGCCATCGTGGTGGTCGGTGGCCGCGGTTTGGGCAGCACGTTCCTCGGCGATGCGTTCACCATCGATGCCTCGACGCTCGAGGTCCGGACGCTCGAGGTGACCGGCCCGAAACCGCCGGGCCGTGGCGGCGCGATGCTCATCGACGACCCCGCCGGGGGACGCGTCATCCTGTTCGGGGGCAAGTCGTCGGGCGGCGCGCTGGCGGACCTCTGGGAGCTGTCGCCGCCCTGAACGGTGCCTCTATGCACCGCGATGATCGACAGCGTCGAGCGGGGGCCGTCGGGCTGATGCCGCCGGCGAGCCGGCGCCCGAACCGCGACCTCGAAGCGAGTGCCCGGCCCTAGCGGCGCGGTCGTGGCCACCACACGGCTCCGGCCCACCGAACGGGCGCAGTCATCGGCGCGGTGGTGGCAGCCTGATCTGTTCCCCGGCATGGATGGTCCGTGGGTCGCGAATGTGCCCGTTGAGGGCCAACACCTCCGGATATGGAATGCCGAACCAGTTCGCGATACTCGTGAGGTTGTCCCCGCGGCGGACCACGTAGATGAAGCAGTCAACCTTCCCTGGGCACGCGGTCAGCACTGCCATACGGTCGTCGGAAACGCTCGGGCCGGCCATCGAACGCGTTCGCGTTGCGGCTGGTTCCGGCGGTGCCGTCGCCGCCGCGATGGGGCGGGGCGTCGGACTGAGCGGCGGGTTGCCGGAAGCCTGTGTGACGGCGCCGGGTTTCGCTGTTGCCGTTGCCTGGAGGACATCGCCTGCCGGCACGGGCGAGCCGGTCACGGCCAAAACCACCATCGATCCCGTGCTGACCATCACCAGTGCCACGGATGTGTCGCGCCAGAGGCGGCGCCGAAGCCCCGTGGATCCGCTTGGTGCCTCAGATTCCCGTGCCCGGGCCGCGGGCCCCCCGGTGTCAGATTCCCCGGTGCCGTGGAGTTCCCGGAGTCGACGAGCGATCCGCTGACGTGAACCCATATCGACCTTGGCCCTTGAACGGAGAAGGTCGAGCCGCAGCAGCATCCCTGCCACGACTAACGATGCGAGCGCGCCCATGAGGATCGAGACCCGAAGATCCATCGACTACCGATCGAG
>JANNQZ010000431.1:0-7618 GCA_031401015.1 Chloroflexota bacterium
CGACCTCGGGGACGGGCGAACTCGAGGGATCCTTCTCGACACCCCCAATCGCGGTGTCATCGTGATCTTCGTCGGCTCGCTGCACTCGGCCGGTCACGAGGCATTCCTGACCGAGGCGATGCCGATCCTCGAGAGCTTCCAGTTCAGCCAGTAGGCGCGGCAGCTCAACAGCTCGACGTGCACACTCCTACCCGCCGCCGGCGCCAGCCGGCGGCGGTTTCGACTCGATCTGGCGGCCGCCACCCCGCCGGCGCGTCGCGCTCGCCATGAGGACTGGATCAGCTCATGGCCAGTACCGCGAGCCCGTCTCCGATGAGTCGCGGCTGAACTTCAAGAAGTGCTGGATCTTCGAGTCGCTGGCGGAGTAGATCGCAGCGCCCTCGCAGGCAGCTGAGTGCCGGGCTCAGTCGGGCGGCCGTCCCGGGAGCGTCATCGACCCCTTCCTCGGGACGGCCAAAGCCCATGCGACGAGTCTCTCGCTCGCTGCCCGAAAAACGGTCCGCCGAGACGGGCGCCTCCGACGTGGGCGACGCCCGGGCAACGGCGGCTCGCGCGAACGATCCGGCCGGGAACCGTTTTGCTTCGACGGCAAGTCATGATGTGTATCCGCGGTCGTTCGCCGCGGCAAGCTGAGGGGCAGCGTGGACCAGTCGGGTCTCGTCGAGCGGGCAAGCCACGGCGATCATGATGCCTTTGGCGTTCTCGTCGGCGCGCACCTCGCGCGACTGGACGCGGCCGCCCGGCTGATCCTCCGGGATCCGGAGCTGGCGCGCGACGCGGTCCAGGAGGCGACGCTGCGGGCATGGAAGAACCTGCGCGGGCTTCGCGACCCGGGCAGGTTCGATGCCTGGCTCCACCGACTGACCGTCAACGCCTGCCTTGACATCGCTCGGAAGCGGCGCCACCGAATCTTCGAAGTCGAGCTGACGCCATTGCACGATGCACAGGTCCCGGACGCCACGTCCCGGGTTGCCGACGCGCTCTACGTCGAACGCGTGCTCGCGGCCGTCGACCCCGCCCAACGCGCTGTGGTCGTGCTGCACTACTACGTCGATCTCACGCTGCCCGAGACCGCAGCTGCGCTCGGCATCCCGGTGGGGACAGCCAAGTCCCGCCTGAACCGTGCGCTCGATGCGATGCGCATCAAGGTCGCCGACGAGAACGCGTTGCCGGCCGCCGCAACAGCCACGGAGCGATTCGCATGAACCGTCCGAACACCAGCCCTCGCTCCTTCTCCACCGACCAGCTGCGTGCCGCCCTCGGCGATGCCGGCGGGCCGGCGTGGCCCGACTACCTCCCTGACATCGTCTCGCAGGCCGGTCGCATGCAACAGCGGCCCGCGTGGACGTTCCTCGAAAGGTGGCTCCCCATGGACATCGCAGTGCGGCGCCAGGGCGTCCCGCGCGCGGCAGTCCTTTTTGCAGTCCTCTCCCTGCTGGTTGCGCTCCTCGTCGCCGGCGTCGCCTTCGTCGGCTCTCGATGGACTCAGCCGGACCGCCAGCTGGCCCTGCCCACGACGCCGGGCGCCTGGTCGCGCGTGGTGATCGATGCGGGAGCCGAGGGCCGCGTCGACGCGGTTGCCGCCGGCCCACGTGGACTGCTCGCGGCAGTCGGCGAAGGCGAGGAATCTCGGCTGTACTACTCGGCTGACGGCCGCGACTGGACGCGAGTGCCGGCTGATCAGCACGGGCCGGTCGGACAGAACGGCGCAGCGATGGTCGCGACGGACCAGGGGTTCATGCTCGTCGGCAACGAGGTGCTCGCTTCGGACGACGGCCTGAGCTGGCGGCGCATCGCGGGTCCGGAGGAAGACCCCGACCTGCGCGTGGGCACGCGGATCGCCGCAGCCGCGGGCGGCCCCGGTTTCGCTGCCGTCGGCAGTAACAACATGGCGTGGTACTCCACGGATGGATCCGACTGGACGTTGGCCGAGGTGCCGCTACCTCCCGGCCAGCCGGCGCAGCTCGAGCGCCCGTTGGATCCAGACCAGACGCAAGGGGCCGTCGAGATGCTGGGCGTCGCCGCCGCGGGCCACAACCTCATCGCCTGGGGCGTGTCCACCTGGATCCACGACGACAACTCGGCGACCTTCGTGCCGGTGCTCTGGGCCTCGAACGACGGCGTTTCGTGGACGAACGTTCGGGCTCCGCAGTCAACGCGCTACGTGACAGTGGCGGGTGGGCCTCACGGCTTCCTCGTCGAGGACTCCTCCGACGTGTGGCTCTCCGCCGACGTGTGGCTCTCCGCCGACGGAAGGTCATGGGAGCACGTCGCCAAGGACGCCTTCGGGTCGTCTCGTTGGCCTGCCCTTCAAAACGACGAAGGCAGGCGGGTCGAGATACATCTGGGCTCGATCGCGGCAGGGGATGCCGGGTACATCGCGGCTGGAACCGACGGTGTCTGCATCGCCTTCAGTTGCGCATCCGGAGAGACCGTGATCTGGACTTCGGCTGACGGACGTACGTGGTCACGACTGCCCGACGACGATCTGTTCAGGGCTCCGACCGGTGCGGGGGCTCGTGTGGCCGTGGCATGGGAGTCTGAATTCGTCGTCGGCGGCGAGTACGACGGCAAGCCGGCGATCTGGATCTCCGATTCCGAGCGGTCGGGGAACGGGGCGAACGCCGGCGCCGGCGCAGCACCGTCGATCCCGACACCCGCCCCGCCCACACCGAGCTCCACGCCCTTGATCCAGGACATCTGGGAGTTCGAGCCTCTCGGTCCGATCCAGCCCGGTACCTACTTCATCGACCCCGATCTCGACCGCTCCACGCCCCGCCGCGTGGTGTACGAAATCCCGGCGCAGGGATGGTCGATGTGGGTCGGCGGCACGAAGTTCAATGACGCCGGACACGTCGGCCTGAGCATCACCACCGTGGTCAACCTGGTGCGCGATGGCTGTCAAAGCTCGTGGGCCGATCCACCGGTCGGACCGAGTGTCAACGACCTCGCTGCCGCGCTGGCAGCCCTGGCCCCGTTCGAGGTGACGTCACCTCCGACCGACGTGACGATATACGGTTACCGCGGGAAGCATCTCGAATGGACCGTGCCCGACCTCCCGGTCACGGGAGAGGGGGACGACCACAGCTTCACCGGATGCGTCGACGGCAAGCTCAAGAGCTGGGTCGCGCCCTTCGACACAGCCGAACCGGGGGACGCGTACTACGGCTACACCGGGCCTGGCTACACCGAGGAGTTCTGGATCCTCGACGTCGAGGGGACTCGTCTCATGATCGCGGCGGGACAGTCCCCCGGCTCGCCCTCGGAGGACGTTGCCGAGCGCGACGCGATCCTCGACTCCATCCGGATCGAGCCATGAGGTTGCTCGAGTGAGATTGAAGGGTCGTGTCTGGTGGCGGTGACACGCTCTTGGGCGTCAGCCCAGGCAACGGGCCGGGACCATCGTCCCATTGGCAAGAACTGTGAGCTTGGCTAGCATCGGTCGAGCGAGTTGACAATTCCTCCATTGGAACATGCCGAACACCCTGCAGATTCGACCCATCGACGCGACGTTGTCGGTCACCAAGGCCGCCCGCCTGTTGGGCGTGCACCCGAACACGATCCGAACCTGGAGTGACGCCGGCCGGCTGCGCTACTTCCGGATCAACGCGCGCGGCGATCGCCGCTACCGGCTGGGCGATCTGCAGCGCTTCCTCGCCGCAGCTGAGCCCCTCCCAAGGGGGCCCTCCGCTCAACCAATCGGCGGCGTCAACCGCGGTGGATCAGGAGGCGGGCGTCGGGGGGGCCAGCCGACGACCGTCCCGACGGCATCGCGGGACCGGATCGAGCCAGCCGACGATCCACTGGAGACCGAGCATCATCGAGTCGATCTGTCCGTCGCCGAGACGATCGCGCACCTCGGGATTCGGCCGGAGCGAGCCGCCGATCCGTTGCTGGCCGCCGCCTGGGCGGTGCGCGACGCCTACGGCCATCATCTCGTGGCGATCTGGGAGGACGACGGCAGCCTGCTGCTGCATCGGGCGGTGGTCTCCGCGAATCCCGCCGATGCCGCCCGACTGACCAGTCTGCCCCGTGGGGTCGGCCGGCTCGCGGCGGCCCTGGATGCCGCTGAGGGTCGCGCGGGCGGATCGACGGCCCGCGACGGACTGCGCCGAGAGCGGCGTGCGTTCGAGCGCGAAGGTGCCCTCCCCCAAACACCGTCATCGGAGGACTCGCCCGTCCTGGGCGACGGGCGACCGGAGGTGGCCGTGCCCATCCCCGGGGGGGATCGCCCATGGGGGGTCCTCCTGATCGTCGGCGAGGACCGTGATTCCCTTGGCTTCCGAGACCTCCAGGCGGCCCGGTTGGCGGCGGACGGGATCGGCACACTCGTCCAGGCCATGTCGCGCACGAGGGAGATCGCGCATCTTCGCCATCGGGCCGAGGCGCTGCGGCGCGTCGCCGGCGACATCGGCGGGCGGCTGGACCTCGCCGGCATCCTGTCGGGCCTGGTGGATCACGGCATGCTGCTGTTCGAGGCCGATCGGGCAGCCGTCTTCCTGAGGGAGCCGGACGGAACGTTCGCCGCGGAGATGAGCCGCGGCCTGTCAGCGGCCTACCTGAGCACCATCCGGGATTTCGGCACGCAGTCGCTGCCGGCGGCCGCGGCGGCGTCCCGGCGTCCCCTCTTCTCGGTCGGCTATCCCGACGATCCCCGGGGGGGCGAGCGGCGCGCTGCCGTCGTGCAGGAGGGCTTCGATACCCTGTGCACGGCGCCGCTGCTCGATGGTCGGACCGTGATGGGCCTGCTCAACATCTATCACGACCGCGCCCACCCCTGGTCCGCGGCGGACCTCGAGACCGTGCAGGCGCTCGCCGCGCAGGCCGGCGTCGCCATCCGGGCCGCCAAGGACTACGAGCGGATGACGACCTGGGCAGCGCAGCTCCAATCCATCCAGCAGCTGGGCGCGCGGCTCAACGGCCTGTCCACCGTGGCGGAGATCGGGCAGGCGATCACCACCGAACTGCGCCAGTTGATCGAATACCACAATGCCCGCGTCTATCGCCTTGTGGGGCAGGAATTGATCCCGGTCGCGATGCAGGGCCAGATGGGCGAATACATTGACGAGACGCCCGATCAGCTCCGGGTCACCCTCGGCGAGGGGATCACCGGATGGGTGGCCGCCAATCGGGTCGCCCAGAACCTGGGGGATGCGGCGGCGGACCCCAGGGCAAGGACGGTGCCCGGCACGGAGGTCGACCTTGACGAGTCGATGCTGCTGGCCCCGATGCTGTTCGACGACCAGGTGCTCGGCGTCCTGGTCCTGTCACAGCTGGGCCTGCATCGGTTCAGCGACGACGACCTCCGGCTCCTGGTGATCTATGCCAGCTTCGCGGCGCAGGCAATGGCCAACGCGGACACCACCGAACGGCTCCGCCAGCAGGGCGTCGCCCTGGAGCGCCAGTTGCGCAGCCAGCGCGAGCTCCTACAGATCACCCAGTCCCTGCTGACCACGCTTGACACCAAGGCCGTGCTGGACAGCATCATCGAGGGGCTGGGCCGGCTCATCGCGTCTGACAACATCGCCATCGAACTGGTGGACCCAGCGTCCGGGGTGCTCACTCCGTTGACCGCGCGTGGCATCCAGGCCGAGTTCTACCTGGAGCCGTGGAAACCGGGCGAGACCGGCGTCGCCACGTGGGTCCTGGAGCACGACGAACCGGTCTACCTCCGCGACGCCGCCGATGACCCGCGGGTCAACCACCGGGACGGAATCCCACAGGACGGCAGCCTGATCGTGGTTCCGTTTCGCAGCCGCGGGGGCGTGATCGGGGTGCTGACGCTTGAGCGCGTGGGGATTGGCAACACGTTTTCGTACGACGAGTACGAATTGGTCCAGCTGTTTGCCGCCCAGGTCTCCATTGCGCTACAGAATGCGGAGGTCTTCCAGGCGGTCCAGGTCCGAGCGCGCACCGATGGCCTGACCGGCCTGCTCAATCACGCGACGTTCGAGGAGTGGCTGGAGCGGATGACCCGGGAGGGTGCTCCGTTCAGCCTGATCATGCTCGACCTCGACGACTTCCGCGACGTCAACAACAGCCGGGGCCACCAGGCCGGTGACAACGTGCTGCGCGGGATCGGGGCACGGCTCGTCCGGGCCGGTCGGGACACCGACCACGTATTCCGCTATGGCGGCGACGAGTTTGCCTACCTGCTCCCCCGGACGGATGAGGTGGGGGCGTTGCTGGCCGCGGAGCGAGCGCGCCAGGCCGTGCGAGGGGTGGACGGCATGGTGACTGCCTCCGTGGGTGTGGCGACCTTCCCCGCGGACGGCGCGACGGCTGCCGAGATCCTGCTGGCTGCCGACCGGGCCTGTTTCGTGGCCAAACGCGACGGCCGCGACCGAGTAGCGACCGCCGCAGAGGGCCTGGCGCTCGCCGCCGAGTTCTCACCGCAGGCACCCACGCCCGTCGACTCGACCGGGGCTCCCGAGGCCGGCTGATCGCTCGAGGGTGGTCCGGCAGACCAAGGCCCAGCCGCGGGGGAACGGGTCGCGCGGCCGCGTGGTGCCCGTCAGCCGCCGGCGAGTTCGATGAGCAGCGGCGGGGTCCACAACACAGACGTCACACCCGCAAAGCCGGCAACGGTGGCCACGACCAGCAGGACCCCGAAGAACGCGATCACGAGGCGGTCCGTGCGGTCAAACGCCAGGTGGCGAAGCCAGGTTCGCTTGCCGGTGCCGAAGCCGCGCAGGTCCATCGCGTCGATCGTGTCCTCGGCTCCCGCGACCGCGTTTACGATCGTGGGCACGATCACCGGGGCCGTCCGGCGCAGGCGTGATAACACGCCGCCCTTGCCGCCGGACGCGTCGAAGCCGCGGATGCGCTGGGCATCGATGGTCGTCTGCAGGTCCGCCCCGAGTGACGGCAGGAACCGGAAGGTCAGGTCAATCCCGAAGGCGAACTTCTCGGGCACGCCAAGTCGGGCAAACGCGATCCCGAAGTCAGATGGCGCCACTGCGAACGCAAGGGGGAAGCCGATCGTCGCCATCGCCAGGTAGCGCATGAGCATGGTGCCCGCCAGGCTGAGTGATTCTGCCGAGATCGGCGTGCCGAGCAGCGGCATGTAGAACCAGATGTGGAGCCCCTCGACCGGCAACTCGCGCACCCGTCCCCCGGTGACGATCGTATTCACGGTGACCAACAGGCCGATGAACAGGAAGACGATCGTCCAGTTGCGCCGGATGTGGCGCCACGGGATCCCGGCTGCCCGGTAATAGACAATCGAGAGCACCAGCAGGCCAAGGATGATGCGGCCGTCCCACACCTGGAGGACGGTAAAGATGAACAGGACAATGACGAGGATCAGGACTCGGGGGTCGCGGCGCGCGAGCCACGACCCCCGGCCCAGGTAGCGCGGAGCAATGTTCATCTCAAGCCCCGCGGATGAGGTCGCGCCGAGGCGCTATCGACCGAGTTGCGCCTTGACCGGCTCCCAGGCGTAGACCAGGATCGGAACAAGGATGATCGTCCCGATCAGGTCGCCGACGATGACCGGGATGTACAGCGTCGAGACAATCGTTCCGACGTCCATGCCCTGGAGGATGGCGTCCGAGAAGATGAACAGGAACCCAATCACGACCGCGATGGAGCCGGCGATGGCCCCACCGATGGCCCG